>DATCLV010000818.1:0-13287 GCA_036563745.1 Acidimicrobiales bacterium
AGCTGGAGCAGGCAGCAGCCCACGAAGTAGTCGGCCAGGCTCGCACCCCGCGTCGGGTCCCACCGGGGCAGCGCCGTGCGGCGGAACGACCGGAGGGCCCGGGCGACCATCCGCGCGGCGAGCAGGCGCGCCGAGGACTCGTCGAGCCGCAGGTCCTTCGGGATGCGCCACAGCTGCCTGGCCCGGCGCCGCCGCGCCGTGGCGTGCAGCTGGCCGGTGGTGCCCAGGGCCACCAGCTGCGGGAAGGCGTACTCGATGAACGCCGTCCGCACCTGGACCCATTCGGGGCTGTCGTCGTCCGGGTCGAGCGATCGCAGCACCTCGGCGATCGCCCGGTCTCCGTCCAGGGTCTCGCCGTTCGACGGTGCCGATCCGACGACGTTCGGCAGCCGCTCGAACCCGAGACCCGCTCGGGGTCTGGGCCGGCTGCCGGATGGGTCGTCAGCGTCCATCGCTGCCGTCCACCTCTCGGCGCCGACGCGCGCGGTGACAGCTGCCTGGACCGGGAGGACGACCGCCGGCCGGCGGCTGCTGACGCCCGTCCTCGAGCATCTCGGGCATTCGGTGTTCTCGACTCCTTGTGATCGCCAGCGCCTTTGCTGACGTCCGAGGGCCCCAGCCGGCCCCGTTCGTAGGTACTAGGGGCCGGCGGACGGCGGCGCGGTCGCGCCGTCGTCTCGAACGCCTCGGATCTGTAACAAAGCCCCTCGGCCGGACCGGGGCCGCGGGAGCTCAGGTGGTGGGGGACCAGGTGGAGAGCGTGAGGGTGGCGCCGAGGGGGTCGGTGATGGTGGCGACCCGGGCGGGGCCGGCGGCGAACGGCGGGACCACGACCGTGGCGCCCAGCTCGACGGCCCGGGCGGTGGCGGCGTCGGTGTCGGCGACCGCGAAGGTGACGGTCCACTCCGGGTCGCTGCCGGGGGCCGCGGGCTCGAACCAGGCGACGGCGTCGGCGAAGCCCTCGGGGGCGCCCTGCTCGGCCTGGCGCTCCTGGATGTCGGGTTCGAGGGTGGCCAGGAAGTCGCCGTAGCCGGGCAGCGCGAACAGGGTGGCGCGCCCGCCTCCGCCGAGGTCGACCGGCCTCGCCTCCCAGCCGAACACCTGGCGGTAGAAGTCGGGGGCGTTCGGGTCGGGGCTGGAGAGGTTGCTCCAGTTCCACGATCCCGGGGCGTTCGCCAGCTCGACGCCCTGGCGGTGGCCGGGCTGCCACAGGTGGAGGACCGCGCCGGCCGGGTCGGCCACCGCGGCGGTGCGGCCGGCGACGTTCACGTCGTGGGGCGCGGTCAGCACCGTGCCGCCGGCGCCGGCGACGAGGTCGGCCGACACCTCGACGTCGGACACCGAGACGTAGGTGTTCCAGCGGAGCTTGGGCGGCGTCCACTCGGAACCGGGCTCGCCGGGTGGGGCGGGCGTGCCGACGGCCGCGACCACGTGGTCGCCGAGCCGGGCGATCCGGTAGCTGGCGGGCACCCCGGCGGGCACCCGCTCCTCCCAGGTCCAGCCGAACAGGCCCCCGTAGAAGTCGGTGGCGGCGTCGACGTCGTCCACCTCGAGGTCGATCCAGCACGGCACCCCGGCCGGGTACCGGTCGCGCACGAGCGGGCGGGTGTCGTCGTCCGAAGGCATCCGCCGACCTTACGGGGACCTGACGGCCCTCCCAACGACGCGCGCCGACGACCGGCGCCGCCCGCCGCCCGAACCGAGCCGCGACGACCGGCGTCCCGCGACCGGCGCCGACCGGCTACGGCGCCCGCGACGAGATGTACCGCTCGATGCCGTCGAGCAGCCGCTGCAGCCCGAACTCGAAGCTGTCGAGCAGCTCCCACACGATGTAGGGGGTGTCGTCGCCGGGCTCGCGGTCCTGCTGGTCGAACGCGGCCTCCTCGCCGATGCGGGTGATGGTCGGCCACCGCGTCGCCCACATGTCGGGCGGCGCCATCTCCTCGAGCAGCGCCGAGCGGGTGGTCCACCACTCGTCGTCGGTGAGCCCGGTCGCCTTGGGGGCCTGCCGGGCGTCGTGGACGGCGCGCGCCGCGCCCCGCACGAAGTCGCTCATCACGGTGACGAGGCGGTTGACGTCCCGCCCGGTGAGCGGGAGCCCGTCGAAGATGCGGAGCTGGGCCTCGTAGAGGTCGAGCTCGTGGGGGCCGAGCAGCGAGCGGGCCTGGGAGATCTGCAGCACCCAGGGGTGGCGCTCGTAGAACGCCCACCCGGCGCGGGCCGACGCCTCGGCCGCCGCCCGCCAGCCCTGGTCGTAGGGGTAGTCGGTGGTGACCTCGCCGAGGACGGAGTCGAGCATGAGGTCGAGCAGCTCGGCCTTGGCGGGGACGTACGTGTAGAGGGCCATGGGGCTGCGGCCCAGGCGGTCGGCGACCTTGCGCATCGACACGGCGCCCAACCCCTCGGTGTCGGCGAGGTCGACGGCGGCCGCCACGATCTCGGGGACGGTCAGCGCCTGCTTGGGGCCGCGGGTCGGCGGCTCGCACTTGCCCCACAGGAGCGCCATCGAACGCCGGGGGTCACCGTGGCTGACGTACTCGGTCATGTCGAACTCTGTACAGTGTACTGGATATGAGCGGCACGAGCGTCGGCAGCGCAGGTCACGGGCATCACGAGCACATCCAGGTCCGGGGCGCCCGGGAGAACAACCTCAAGGGCATCGACATCGACATCCCCAAGCGGCAGCTCACCGTGTTCACCGGGGTGTCCGGTTCCGGGAAGTCGTCGTTGGTGTTCGGCACGATCGCGGCCGAGTCGCAGCGGCTGATCAACGAGACCTACTCCACCTTCATCCAGTCGTTCATGCCCACCCTGCCCCGGCCCGAGGTCGACTCGCTCGCCAACCTGAGCGCTGCCATCGTGGTCGATCAGGAGCGCATGGGGGCGAACTCGCGCTCCACGGTCGGCACCGCCACCGATGCCTACTCGATGCTGCGGCTGATCTTCAGCCGGATCGCCGAACCCCACGTCGGCCACTCCGGGTTCTTCTCGTTCAACGACCCGCAGGGCATGTGCCCCACCTGCGAGGGCACCGGGAAGGTGTCGGCGGTCGACGTCGAGGCCCTCGTCGACCGCGACCGGTCGCTCAACGAGGACCCGATCCGGTTCCCCAACTTCCAGAAGGGCGGCTGGTACTGGCAGGTCTTCGCGCGGTCCGGCTTCTTCGACAACGACAAGAAGCTCCGCGACTACACGCCCGAGGAGTGGGAGCGGTTCCTCCACGGCCCCGAGACCAAGTTCAAGGCCGAGACCATCAACGTCACCTACGAGGGCCTGGTCGACAAGGTCCGGCGGCTCTACCTGTCGAAGGACCTGGAGGCGATGCAGCCGCACGCGCGGGCCGCAATCGAGCGCATCGCCACCTTCGCCGTGTGCGACACCTGTGGCGGCGCCCGCCTCAACCCCACGTCGCTGGCGGCGAAGATCGACGGCCGCAACATCGCCGACTGTGCGTCCATGCAGGTGAGCGATCTCGCCGACTGGGTCGCCAAGCTCGACGCCCCGTCGGTGGCGCCGCTGCTCGACAACCTCCGCGGCACGCTCGGCAGCCTCGTCGAGATCGGCCTCGGCTACCTGAGCCTCAACCGGGAGTCGGCGTCGCTGTCGGGCGGCGAGGCGCAGCGGGTGAAGATGGTCCGTCACCTGGGCTCCAGCCTCACCGACATCACCTACGTGTTCGACGAACCCACCGTCGGCCTCCACCCCCACGACGTCGCCCGCATGAACGACCTGCTCCGGCGGCTGCGCGACAAGGGCAACACCGTCCTCGTGGTGGAGCACGAGCCCGAGGTGATCCTCGTCGCCGACCACGTGGTCGACATGGGCCCGGGCGCCGGCGCCGCGGGCGGCACGGTCGTCTACCAGGGCGACGTCGCCGGCCTGCGCCGCTCCGGCACCCGCACCGGCGACCACCTCGACCGGCAGCAGGCCGTGAAGGCGCCCGACGAGCTGCGCACGCCCACCGGCCACCTCCGCATCGGGCACGCCCGGCTCCACAACCTGCGGGACGTGACCGTCGACATCCCCCTCGGCGTGCTGGTGGCCGTCACCGGCGTGGCGGGATCGGGCAAGAGCTCGCTGATCCACGGCTGCCTGCCCCGCAGCGACGACGTGAGGTTCCTCGACCAGTCGGCGATCCGCGGCTCCCGGCGGTCGAACCCGGCCACCTACACCGGGGTGCTCGACCCGATCCGCCGGGCGTTCGCCAAGGCCAACGGGGTGAAGCCGTCGCTGTTCAGCGCCAACTCGGAGGGGGCGTGCCCGGAGTGCGGCGGGATCGGCCTCGTCTACACCGACCTGGCGTTCATGGCCGGCGTGACCAGCCCGTGCGAGGCGTGCGAGGGCAAGCGGTTCACCCCCGAGGTGCTCGAGTACCGGCTGCGGGGCAAGGACATCAGCGAGGTGCTGGCCATGCCGGTCACCGAGGCCGCCGGGTTCTTCACCGAGAAGGCGGTGCGGCCGATGCTGCGGTCGCTGGAGCACGTGGGACTCGGCTACCTGGCGCTCGGCCAGCCGCTCACCACGCTGTCGGGCGGGGAGCGGCAGCGGATCAAGCTCGCCATCCAGATGCACGGCGACGCCTCGGTGTTCGTGCTCGACGAGCCGACCAGCGGCCTGCACATGGCCGACGTCGACAACCTCGTCGGACTGCTCGACCGGCTGGTCGACGACGGGCGGACCGTCATCGTGATCGAGCACAACCTCGACATCGTGGCCCGCGCCGACTGGGTGATCGACCTCGGGCCGGGCGCCGGCCACGACGGCGGCACGATCGTCTTCGAGGGGCCGCCGGCCGAGCTGGCGGCCGACGAGCGGTCGCTGACCGGGGCCCACCTGCGGGCCCGGCTCGAGGCGGCGTAGTCGGGGCGCGCCCGGCGGTGCGTTGCCCGGCGCCCGCCGGCGCGGCCGCCGCGTTGCCGCGGACGGCGGTCGGCCCGCCAGGATGGGGCTGTGACGGTGCGACAAGCGGTGCGAGCGGTGCTGGTCGACCCCGACGGGGCCGTGTTCCTCATGCGGGTGGTCGAACCGGTGACCCGCAGCCGGTGGTGGGTGGCGCCCGGCGGCGGGATCGACGGTGACGAGGACCACCTGACCGCCCTGTGCCGCGAGGTGTCGGAGGAGCTCGGCCACGAGCTGGCGCCCGAGGCCGTGGGACCGGCCGTGTGGGAGCGGCACGTCGTCCTGACCTGGAACGGCCGGCAGATCCCGCAGTTCGAGACCTACTACCTGGTGCGCTGCGACCGGTTCGACCCGCCGCTGTGCCGCGACGGCGACGGGCAGGACGACGACGGCTACGTGGCGGCCGTGCCCAAGTGGTGGACGTCGGCCGAGCTGCGCGACCCGCCGCCCGGCGACAACATCGTCCCGGTCGACCTGGCCGACCTGCTCGACCGCCTGGTCGCCGACGGCCCCCCGCCGTCCCCGATCACCGTGACCTGACCGGTCCCACCCGCCTCACCTACGCCGAACCTGCCCCCGATACGGGGAGCCGGCTCCCCGTATCGGGGGCAGGTTCGAGGACCGTGGCGCCGGCGCCCGGTGAGCTCCGGCGGGCCGGGCCCGGTGCCTCGGTGGGACCGCCCCTCAGTGGTCGTCGGCCTCGGGGAGGGGCTCCAGCGGGGGCTCGTCCACCGGGGCGTCGATGCCCTCGACCAGCGTGTCGTCGTCCCCGTCGCCGTCGTCGCCCGGCTCGGCCGCCGCCGACAGCGCCTCGGCCGGCAGCGAGGCCAGGCCGGTGAGGCGCTCGACCTCCGCCCCGAACGCCTGCCGGGTGGCGTCGACCTGCGCGGCCAGCGACGCCAGCGCCTGCTGCAGCGACCCCACGTACACCTGCTGGCGGCGCAGCCACTCCGTCGCCCGCCGCTGCCCCTCGGCCTCGGCGTCGCCCCCGTAGCCGTTGGCGTGCGCGCCCCGGCCCTGCGCCCCGGTCGCGCTCGCCTCCAGCGCCCCCGCCTCCCGGGCCGCCTGCACCACCCGCTCGGCTTCCTCCTGGGCACGGCGGCGGGCCTCGGCCACGATCTCGTCGTAGCGCCGGGCCGCCTCCTCCTCGCGCTCCCGGCTGTACTGCTCGGCCTGGGCGATCTGGTCCTCGATGTGCTGCTGGGTGCGGGCGATGATCTCCGCCGAGTCGTAGCCGACCAGCTGCCGGTGCCACTCGCGCAGGGCGTGCTTGAGCTGGCGGTTCTCGGCCTCCAGCCGGGCGATCTCGCTGTCGCGGGCGGCCAGCTCGTCGGCGACCCGCTCCAGGTAGGAGAGCACCTCCTGCTCGTCGAAGCCCCGGCGCCCGAACGGCGCCCGCTCGAAGGTGGCGCCCCGCACCTGGTCGGGGGAGAGGTGGCGGGGGAGCTTGTAGGCACCCATGCCCGAGGTCACGACCGTGCCGGCGGGTGCCCCGGGCGCGCCGGGTGTGCCGGGTGTGCCGGGTGCCGCCCCACCGGCGTCGTCGCTGCCCGCACCCGGGCCCGTACCCGTGCTCCCGCCGGGGACCGCCGCCCCCGCGGCGCCGCTGCCGCTGCCGCCGGCCGTGTCCGTGCTCACTGCTGGTGTCTCCCTCCGGGGTCGACCACTCCGTACTCCTCGCCCCCGAGGCCCTGGAACCCCTCGTAGTGGATGCGCTCGGCCGGGCAGCCGGCGCCCTGGAGCCGCAGCACCGTGGCCGCGACCATCTCGTCGCCGCCGCAGACGTAGACCTCGTGGTCGTGCCAGGGCCCGTGGGCCAGCGCCACCTCCCCGACGTCGCCGTGCTCCACCCGGCGGGCGCTCGCGCCCTCGCCGAAGGTCACGTCGGCGTAGGGGTCGTCGGCCAGGGCCGGCACCACCGTGAGCCACGGGTGCTCGGCGTCGAGGGCCTGCAGGGCCTCGAGGTCGTAGAGCTCGCGTGCGGTCCGCGCGCCGAAGAACAGGGCCACCCGGCGGGGGTGCTCGCCGACCCGGGTGCGGTGCGCCACCTGCTCGACCAGGGCCTTGAGCGGGGCGAGCCCGGTGCCGCCGGCGATCAGCAGCAGGGGCGCGTCGGTGCCGGGCGGCAGCGTGAGGCGGTGCCCGACCGGCGAGCCGAGGTGGAGGACGTCGCCCTTGCCGACCTTGTCGACCAGGCCGCTCGACACGTGGCCGCCAGGGCGGCGCCGCACGTGGAGGTCGATGCTGCCGTCCTCCCGGGGCGCGTTGGCGGGGGAGAAGTAGCGCCAGAGGCGGGGCCGCTGGGGGATCTCGACCGCCATCGACTGGCCGGCCACGTAGTCGTAGCGGGGCTCGGGCCGGATCGTGAGGACGGCGATGTCGAACGTGCGGCGCTCGTGGGCGACGACCTCGGCGTCCCAGCGGGCCGGCACGTGGTGGGCGGCCTGCTCGGCGGCCTCGATCATCACGCGGGCGACGAGCCCGTAGGCCTCGGCCCAGTCGTGGGCGAGGTCGGGGGTCCACTCGTGGCCGAGGAAGTCGGCCAGCGTCGCCAGGAGCGCCTCGCCGAGCGGGCCGTAGTGGTGGGGCTCGACGCCGAACTTCCGGTGGTCGCGGCCGAGCTGCTGGAGGTAGGGGACGACCCGCTCCAGCTCGGCGACGTTCGCCACGGTGTGCCCGAGCGCCGCCAGCAGCCGGTCGCGCTGGGTGGCCATCGACAGCGGGAACATGTCCCGCGTCTCGGGGGCCATCAGGAACAGCCGGCTGTAGAACCGCAGGGCCACCTGGTCGCCGTAGGCGATCACCTGTGCCCAGGTGCGGTGCAGTCGGTCGTGGTCAACCATGGCGCGAGGACCGCCGCTGTCTGCGCTGCGCCCGCTTGGTGCCCAGTTCCTCCCACCCTTTCGTACCTGTCATGGGCCACTTCGTGCCTGTGTGCGGCCGCGCCGGACTACGGCCTGCGCAGGCCTGTTCGCTCTCGGAGAAGAAGCCAGGGTGTCACAGCGTTCGGCCCAGCGTGCCGGTTTCGGCGTGAATTCTGTGACGTGCCGGCGAGGGCACCGATCGTAGCCACCCGGCCGTGGACGGCCGGCAATCGATCCGGTCGTCGCGCCGCGAGGGGGCCGCCAGCAGGGCGTCCGCGGGTGCCCGGCCGCGGACGGCGGGCCGTCAGCCCGCCGTCAGGCGGTCGTCAGGTGGCGTCAGTCGGCGATCGCGCCGTACACCAGCGACTTGAGCTGCCCCCGGAAGTTGAACGTGCCCGACGGGATGAGCTGGGTCATGAACACGACGACGAGGTCCTCGGCCGGGTCGATCCAGAACAGGGTCGACGCCGCGCCGCCCCACATGTACTCGCCGGCCGAGCCGACGGCGTGGGTCTCGGCCGGGCCCTTGCTCACTGCGACCGTGAGGCCGAAGCCCATCCCGGTGAACCCGACCTCGCCGTAGCCGCCCGGCAGCGCGAAGTCGGCGAGCTGCCCGTCGCCGGGCAGGTGGTTGCTGGCCATCAGCTCGACGGTCTTGCGGCTGAGGACGCGGACGCCGTCGAGCTCGCCGCCGCCCAGCAGCATCCGGCAGAACCGCAGGTAGTCGGCGGCGGTCGACACCAGCCCGCCGCCGCCCGACAGGAACGTGACCTCGCGCCGGTAGAAGCTGGTCTCCGGGTCGTCGAGCAGCTGCAGGCGCTTCTGGGCGTCGCGGGTGTAGTTGGCGGCGAACCGGTCGACGGCGTCGTCGGGCACGGTGAACCCCGTGTCGACCATGCCCAGCGGCTCGAACAGGGTGGTGCGCAGGTACTCGTCGAAGCGCTGGCCGGAGAGGACCTCGACGAGCCGGGCGCACACGTCGGTCGACCACGAGTACAGCCACTTCGTGCCGGGGTGGAACCGGAGCGGTTCCTCGGCGAGCTGCTCGACCATGGTGGCGAGCGTGGCGCCGCGGCCCCAGCGGTTGGCGATCGGCTTGCGCAGCATGTCGACCCCGATCCCGGCGTTGCCCTGCCCGCGGCCGCCGTAGCCGAGGCCCGACATGTGCATCATCAGGTGGCGCACGGTCATGGGGCTCTCGGGGTCGACCAGCGGGCGGCTGCCGTCGGGGAGGCGGTCCCGCACCTTGAGCCCCGTGAACTCGGGGAGGAACCGGTGCACCGGGTCGTCGAGGGCGAACATCCCGCGCTCGTAGAGGGTGAGGAGGGCGACGCCGGTGATCGGCTTGGTCATCGAGAAGATGCGCCAGATGGTGTCGTCGCCGACGGGCCGGTCGCGCTCGAGGTCGCGGCGGCCGAGCACCGAGTGGTGGGCGACGCTGCCGTGCCGGTGCACGACGACCTGGCAGCCGGGGATCTTCCCGGGCTCGACGTAGCGCCCGAGCAGGTGCTCGTCGATCCGCCCGAGGCGGGTGGCGTCCATCCCGGCGGCGTCGGCGTCGATCTTCATGGCGTCCCCCTTACCCCCGGCCCCGATCCCGGGACCCACGACTTGACCCGGGGTCAGGTTGCCAGACCCACCCCCCACCCCGCTACCCGCCCCCGAACTTGCCCCCGAAACGGGGAGCTCGCTCCCCGTTTCGGGGGCAAGTTCGACTGTTCGCTGCGTAGGGATTTCCGTGCGTAGGGCGGTCCGCGCGTATGGTCGCCCCGATGGCGGGTCATATCTCCCCAATGTCCCGTGACGCCGCGCTCGACCGCCTCCGGGGGATCGCCCTGGTGGGGATGCTCCTCCACCACGTCACCGCCTGGTTGACCGGCACCGACGCCCGCGGCGTCATCCCCGGGTGGACCGGGTTCGTGGTCACCGACGTCGCCGCCCCCGCGTTCTTCGTCGCCGCCGGGATGTCGGCGTCGCTGCTGGTCGCCAGCCGCCGGCGGCGGGGGATGCCCGCGCCCCGCATCGCCGGGCAGGTCCTGCGTCGCTACGGGCTGCTGGTGCCCCTCGGCGTCGGCTTGCGGTGGGTGCTCGGGTGGAACACCGACGGCTTCGGGGTGCTGGAGGCGCTGGGCGTCACGGTGCTGCTGGCCGTGGCCGTCGCCGCGATCCTGCCCACCCGCCTGGAGCCGGTGGCCGCGGTGGCGTTCCTGGCGGCCGGGATCCTGGTCGAGCGCGCCCTGTTCGACCGGACCGACTGGTGGTCGGCCGAGCTGCTCGCCGGCAAGTTCCCGCTGTTCACCTACGTGGGGTTCGTGCTGCTGGGGATGGCCGCGGTCGACTCGCAGCGCCACCGGTCGCGGGGCTGGGCGCTGGTCGCCGTGGGCGTCGGCGCCGTGGCGTTCGTGGCGCTGCTGGCCGCCGGCCACGCCCCGGACCGCTACCCGGGCGACCTGAAGTTCGTGATCCCCGGCCTGTTCGGGACGGCTGCCGCCTACGCGATCGCCCAGCGCAGCTGGTCGAAGGTGGCGGCGCCGGTCGACTCGATGGTCCGCAGCGCCGCGGCCCACACCCTGGGCATCTTCCTCGCCCACTACATCCTCTTCGAGGTGGCCGAGCGGCTGGGCCTGGGCGGCCCGGTGTCGGCCCCGGTGGCCGTGACCGCCGCGGTGGTGGTGACGCTGGTCCTGTGCGCGGTGGCGCCCCGGGTGCCGCAGTCGCCGTGGTCGCCCCGGACCGGCTGGCGCCACCCGCCGGCGGCGCCGGAGCCCCCACCGGTGGCCGATCGGCCGGTCTGCGTGGAGACCCCGGTCGCCGAGCGCCGGGGCGAGCTGGTGGGTGCCGGCACGTCCTGACCCCGTAGTTCCCGCCCCGGAGGACCGGCGACGGGTCCGGCGGATGGACCGTCGCCCGGGCGGGCATGCTGCCTGGTGGTGGACGGGGTCGTCGTGCTCGTGGCCGTCGGGATGGCGGTGGGGATCGTGGGGACGGTCGTGCCCCTGCTCCCGGGCCTGCTCCTGGTGTGGGGCTCGGCCCTGGGCTACGGGTTGTACGAGGGGTTCGACGCCACCGGGATCGCCGCCTTCACCGTGATCACCCTGCTGGGCGCGGCCGGGGCGCTGGCCGGGTGGCTGGTGCCGCAGCGGGCGGCCGGGAGGGCGGGTGCGGCGAAGGGATCGATCCTCGTCGCCGCCGTCGGGGCCGTCGTCGGGTTCTTCGCCATCCCCGTCGTGGGGGTGGTGGTCGGGGGCCTGGCGGGCCTGTACCTGGCCGAGCTCCAGCGCACGAACGACACGTCGGTGGCCTGGCGCAGCACCCGGGCCACCGTGATCGGCTTCGGCCTCGCCACGCTCGCCCAGTTCCTGCTGGCGGTGGCCATGGCCGCGACCTGGGCGGTCTGGGTCGTCCTCAACTGACGGCCCGGCTCTCGGGCACGCCCGCCCCGGGCAGCGTCACGGTCCGGGTGGGGGAGGCGACCAGGTCGGGGTCGCGGGTGGCGACCACGACGCCGGTCCCGTCGGCGGCGGCCTCGGCGAGCAGGTCGAGGACGACCCCGGCGTGGCGCTCGTCCTGGTGGGCGACGGGCTCGTCGGCGACGAGCAGCCGGGGGCGGTCGGCCAGGGCCCGGGCGACCATGGTCCGCTGCCGCTCGCCGACCGACACCTCGAACGCGCCGCGGTGGCGCAGCCGGTCGAGGCCAAGGCGTTGGAGGAGCTCGTCGTCGCGGTCGTCCCGCCGGCCGCCCGGGCCGTCGTGGCGGCCCCGGACGCGGCGGGCCAGCTGGATGTTCTCGAGCACCGTCAGCTCCTCCAGCACGGCGAACGCCTGCGGCACGACGGCCACGTACGACCACGGCGGCGGCCCGGCGCGGCCGTCGCCGACGGCGGCGTCCCACGCGTCCCAGTGGACCGTCCCGGTGTCGGGCGCCGCCCAGCCGGCGAGCAGCTCGACGAGCGTCGTCTTCCCCGACAGCGACGGCCCGGTCACCACCACCAGCTCGCCCGGTGCCACGGCCAGGTCGACGCCGGGCAGCCCCCAGCGGCTCGCTCCCGAGGCCCGTACGACCACGCCGGTCGGCGCCGGTGCCGAGGCTCGCGCCGGGGCCGGCGTCGAGGGCGGCGTCGAGGGCGGCGTCGAGGGCGGCGCCTGGCTGGTCGGGGTCGGTGGGTCCGTCATGGGCCGCTCGATCCAGGCGCGCGTGCCGTCGGGCTCCACGGTGAGGCGGACGCGGCGGTCGGGGAAGCGGTCCACCAGGTCGCGGGGGAGGTGGATGCGGTCGGCCTCGTCGACCACCGCCAGCAGGTCCCCGCCCCGGGTCGACTCGGCGGCCAGCGTGCCGCCGCTGATCACCAGCACCTTGTCGGCCGCGGCCGTGACCCGGGCGTCGTGGGTGCACACCACCAGCGTCTGGCCCTGCCCGACCAGCCGCGGCAGGAGCTCGACCAGGGCGTCGGCGCCGGCGGGGTCGAGGTTGGCGGTGGGCTCGTCGGCCACGATCAGCGCCGGCGACGCCGCCATCGCCATGGCGAACGCGACCCGCTGCTGCTGGCCCACCGACAGCCCGCCGGGGCGCCGCCGGGCCACGCCGGCCAGGTCGGTGAGGGCCAGCAGCTCGTCGACCGCGCCCGGTGGCTCGGGGGCCCGCATCCGCCACGCCACCCGGACGTGCTCGGCGACCGTGAGGTCGTCGACGAGGTTGTCGGCGGGCGACTGGAACACGTAGCCGATGCGTCGGGCCACGAGCCGTCGCCGGGCCCGGCCGCTGAGCCGGGCGGTCGGCGCGCCGTCGATCACGACCTCGCCCACGGTCGGGCGCTCCAGGCAGGCGAGCAGGCGGAGGAACGTCGACTTCCCGGCGCCCGACGGGCCGACGACGGCGGCGAGCGACCCCCGCTCGACCACGGCGCTCACGCCCCGGAGGGCGTGGACCGGCCCGCCGGCCGACTCGTAGATCTGCACCAGCTCGCGGCACTCGGCCGCCGGCGGCGTCGTCGTGACGGCCGGCGTCGCGGCGACGTCACCGGCCCCCGGCTCGGGGACAGAGGCCGGAACGGGGACAGGGGCGGGCACCGGGTCACGGGTCACGGAGCAGCTCCGGGAGCGAGGCGCGCGCCGTGCGGCGCTCCACCACCAGCGTCACCAGCACGGCCGTGACGACGGCCGCCACCGTGCAGGCCGCCACCATCGTGAGGTCGAAGCGGAGGAGCGGTGCCGGCGGCGTGCTGGGCAGCGGGTCGAACCGGTCGTAGACGAGGCGGGCCGCCAGCCACGACAGGCCGACGCCCAGCACGAGACCGCCGACCACGATCGCCGCCACCTCCAGCGCGGTCGCCGCGGCCGCCTGGGCCGTCCGCAGGCCCAGCCGGCGGGCGACGGCGGCGCCGATCCGGCGGCGCTCGGTGTCGGCGGCGAAGTAGAGGCCCAGCCCCGCCACCGTCACGAGGCCGGCGGCCAGGCCCACGACCTCCAGGTAGTCGACGGCCCACACCTGCGGTTGGAGGTGGGAGCCGGCCACGTCGCGGGCGGG
>DATCLV010000822.1:0-1946 GCA_036563745.1 Acidimicrobiales bacterium
GGGGAGAGGGCAGCGACCGGCCGCCCTGGCCGACGCCGCCGAACCGGATGCCGAAATTCGACACGACCCGGGGACGCGGCGCGGGCGCAGGCGTACAGTCCCCTCGGGTGCGTCGTTCGTTCCGGTTCGCGCCGCCCACCACGAGGGTCGGCCTGCTGCCACGACCGAGGCTGCTCGCCGCCCTGCAGCAGCGCTGGCACCACCGGGTGACGGTCGTCGCCGGCGGGCCCGGCCTCGGGAAGACCACGCTCCTCGCCCAGGCCGTGCACGCGAACCGGGTGGCCCCGTGGGGCGACGACGTGTGGCTGGGCCTCGTCCCCGGCGAGGACGCCGTCACCCTGTCGCTCGGCCTCGCCACCGCCCTGGCCCGCCGGCCCGAGGCGGGCGCCACCGCCGGGCAGGTCCCGGTCCCGGACACCGGCGGCGAACCGGTGCCCGCGGAGGTCGTCGCGGGCGCCGTGTGGCGGCGGGCGCCGGTCGAGGTGTGCCTGGTCCTCGACGACGTGCACCTCCTCGCCCCGGGCTCGCCCGGCGCCGCCTGGCTGGCCGAGCTCCTCGACGCCCTGCCCGCCAACGGGCACGCGCTCCTCGCCACCCGCGGCACGGCGCCCCCGGTCCCGCTCGCCCGGCGCGTGGCGCTGGGCGAGGTCGGCCGGCTCGCCGAGGACGACCTGCGCTTCGACGACGACGAGCTGGCCGCCTTCGCCGCCGACCGGGGCCTCCACGTCGAGCGGTTCCGCGGCACCGGCGGGTGGCCGGCCGTGGCCGAGCTGAGCGCCGGGGCCGGTCCGCACCTCACCCGGTCGTACCTCCTCGAGGAGGTGCTCCAGCCCCTCGGCCCCGAGCGGCGCCGCGTGCTCGCCGCCCTGGTCGAGCTGGGCGGCGCCGACGCCGAGCTGGCGGCCGCGGCGCTGGGCGGCCCGGTCGACCTCCGCGCCGCGCTCGACGGCGTCCCGCTCGTCGCCCACGACGCCGACGGCTGGTATCTGCCGCACGCCCTCTGGCGCGACGCCCCCGACCTCGGCCTCGACCCGGACGACCGCCGGGCCGTCCACGAGCGGGCGCTCGACCACCTGGTGGCGCGCGAGCGCTTCGACGACGCGTTCGCCCTGCTCCGGCAGGCCGAGCGGTGGGACCTCGCGCCGGGCGTGCTCCGGGCCGCCTGCCTGGCCGGCCACCGGCGGCACATCGGGCGGCTCGACCGCTGGCTGGCCGACTGCCCCGAGCCCGTGCGGGCGTCGCCGGCGGGGCGCCTGGCCGCCGGCCTGCACGCCGCGCTGACCGACCCGGCCGGCGACGTCGAGCCGCTCCGGGAGGCGGCCGCCGCCTGCCGGGCCGCCGACGACGTCGACGCCGAGGTGGTGGCGATCTCCCACCTCGGGCGGCTCGGGTGGTTCCGCCAGGACCCCGCGGTGTTCGGCCCCGAGATGTGGCTGCGGGAGGAGGAGCTGGCCGTGGCCGGCCACCCGCACGCCCGGGCGATGCACGCCTTCGGGCACGCCGCGCTCGCCGACGTCGCCGGCGACGACGACGCCGTGCTCGACGCGCTGGCGGCGATCGAGCCGGGGCTCCTCGATCCGGCGTGGTCGGCGATGGTGAGCTGGATGCACGTGGTGGTCCGGCTGGGGGCGGGCGACGCCGAGGGGGTCGCCGACCTGGTCGAGGAGCTGGCCGCCGACGCCGACCCTGGGTTCCGCACGATCGTCGACGGCTTCCGCCTGCGGACGTGGTGGTCGCTCGGGCGGGTCGACGACGTCCTCGAGGCCACCCCGGCCGCGCTGGCCGGCGCCCGCGCCACCCGGGTGGCCGCCATCGTCCACCTGGGCCTCACCAACGCCACGATCATGTACGCCTACGTCGGCGACGTGGAGGCGGCGCGGCGCTGCCTCGACGAGGCCCTGGCCGCCTCGCCGCGGGCGGCCGGGCTGCCCCACGTGGTGCGCGAC
>DATCLV010000823.1:0-9619 GCA_036563745.1 Acidimicrobiales bacterium
TCCTCAACCTCAGCTGGTTCCGCGTCGGTCCCTGACCGGGCGGAGCCGCCGGCCCGCCGCGCGCTGCTCCCCGGTGTGCGGCGGGCCGGCCCTGGTCCGCCACCCCTGGTTCGTCCCAGGCGGTCGGTACTCTCGGGGGCATGACGGCGTTCGGGCCCGACGACGCGGGCGCCGACCAGGGAGATGGTGCCGGCGAGCTCGTGCAGCGGGTCGAGCGCGCGCTGGCCGGCAACCTCGCCAAGGTCGGCGACAAGCTGGCGCAGCAGGGGAAGCTGTTCGTGCGCGACCGGTTGGCCCTGCTCCTCGACGAGGGCTCGTTCGTGGAGGACGCCCTGCTGGCCAACACGCTGGCCGACGACCTGCCGGCCGACGGCGTGGTGACCGGCGTGGGCCGGGTCGACGGTCGCCCGGTGTGCGTGATGGCCAACGACCCCACGGTGAAGGCCGGCTCGTGGGGCGCCCGGACGGTCGAGAAGATCGTGCGGCTCACCGAGTACGCCCTGCGCCACGAGCTGCCGGTGTTCTGGCTGGTCGACTCGGCCGGAGCGCGGATCACCGACCAGGTGGAGCTGTTCCCCGGGCGGCGGGGCGCCGGGCGGATCTTCTACAACCAGGTCCGGCTCTCGGGTCGGGTGCCGCAGATCTGCTGCCTGTTCGGGCCCTCGGCGGCCGGTGGCGCGTACATCCCGTCGTTCTGCGACGTGGTGTTCATGGTCGAGGGCAACGCCTCGATGTACCTGGGCTCGCCCCGCATGGCCGAGATGGTGATCGGCGAGAAGACCACGCTGGAGGAGATGGGCGGCGCCCGCATGCACGCCACGCAGTCGGGCTGCGGCGACAACCTGGCGGTCGACGACGCCGACGCGCTCGACCAGGCCCGGGCCTGGTTCAGCTACTTCCCGCAGACCTGGCGGGAGGCCCCGCCCCGCTACGAGCCCCGCCCGCCGGCGGTCGAGCTGACCGCGGCGGCGGTCCCCGCCGAGGAGCAGGTGGCCTACGACATGCACCAGCTCATCGACGGGCTGGTCGACGCCGAGTCGTTCTTCGAGCGGATGCCGCTGTTCGCCCCCGAGCTGATCACCGGCCTGGCCCGCCTCGACGGGCGGCCGGTCGGCATCGTCGCCAACAACCCGCAGCACAAGGGCGGCGTGCTGTTCGTCGACTCGGCCGACAAGGCGGCCCGGTTCATCTGGCTGTGCGACGCCTTCAACGTGCCGCTGCTGTTCCTGGCCGACGTGCCGGGCTTCATGATCGGCACCGAGGTCGAGCGCCAGGGGATCATCCGCCACGGCGCCAAGATGGTCACCGCGGTCAGCGAGGCGACCGTGCCGAAGCTGTCGGTGATCGTGCGGAAGGCCTACGGCGCCGGCCTGTACGCGATGTCGGGGCCGGCGTTCGAGCCCGAGGCGACGATCGCCCTGCCCACCGCCCGCATCGCGGTGATGGGCCCCGACGCGGCGGTGAACGCCGTGTTCGCCAACAAGATCGCGGCGATCGAGGACGAGGCCGAGCGGCAGCAGTTCGTGGAGGAGCAGCGCCGCCTCTACGAGGAGGACGTCGACCTCTACCGGCTGGCCTCGGAGCTGGTGGTCGACGCGGTGGTCGACTTCCCCGACCTGCGGTCGGAGTGCATCCGGCGCCTGGAGATGGCCGAGCACAAGGACCGGGCGTTCTCCGACCGGCGCCACGGCGTCCCGCCGGTGTGACGCCGGACGGCGTGACCACGGCCGGGCCGGACGGCCCGACCTCGCCGGCCCGCAACCGGGTGGCGCCCGACGGGTCGATCGTCGCCGTCGCCCAGCGGGGGCTCTTCCTCGGCAACCGGGGCTGCATCCACCGGGCGCCGGGCGTGATCGCCCGGCCGTGGCAGGTGCGGCGGTGGATCACCTGCCGCCTGGAGTACAAGGGCTGGGTGGCGCCGAAGTGGGCGTCGGGCCGGTGGACGGCGCTGTTCTTCTGGGACGAGGCGGTCGCCCTCGCCGCCGGGCACCGCCCGTGCGCGCTGTGCCGCCGCCCCGACTTCGACCGCTGGTGCGACGCGTGGGCCGCGGCGTTCGGGCGCCGGGACCGGGTCGACCCGATGGACCGCCGCCTGCACGCCGACCGGGTGGTGCCGGGCTGGTCGGCCCGGCGAGCCGGAGGCGACGCCGGCGGCGGTACGACCGGCGGCTGGCAGCGGCGCCACGAGCGGCCGTGGCCGGAGCTGCCGGTGGGGACGTTCGTGGCGCTCGACGAGGGCCCGGCGCTGGTGCTCGACGACCGGGTCGTGCCCTGGTCGCCCGCCGGCTACGGCTCCGCCGCCGACCGCCCGGTCCGCGGCCCGGCCACGGTGCTGACCCCGGCGGCGACGGTCGAGGTCCTGCGCCACGGCTACCGCCCGGTCGTCCACCCCTCGGCCCCGGCCGGGTAGCCGAGCACGCGAGCGCCGAGGAGTCCGGGACGCGGGTCAGTACGACGGCGCCGGCGTCATCTGGGGGAGCGGCGGCGGGGGCGGCGGCAGCTGGTGGTCGTGGTCGACCAGCAGCGACGGGGGCAGGTGCACGACCGCGGTCACGCCGCCGCCCTGCGACGTGTGCAGCGTGACGCGGATGTCGTGGCGGGCGGCGAGGTGGCCGGCCACGTAGTGGCCGAGGTACTTCGACGGGGCGATCGTGAAGCTCTCGGCCCCGGCGAGGCGCCGGTTGGCCCGCTCCAGCTCGTCGGGCGCCATGCCGAGCCCGGCGTCGATGACGGCCAGCGTGTAGCCGCCGCCGTCCATCTCGGTCCGGCGCCCGCCGCGCACCTCCACGGCCTGGTCGGGTGGCGAGTAGATGAGGGCGTTGTCGATGAGCTCGGCGAGCAGGTGGGCGAGGTCGGCCGCCGAGGCGCCCTGCACCATGGCGGGCTCCACGCCCCGGTCGACGACCCGCTGGTAGTCCTCGACCTCGCCGAGCGCGGCGCGGATCACGTCGTTCACCCGCACCGGCCCGCTCCAGGTGCGGGGCGGGTCGACGCCCGCCAGCAGCAGCAGCGACTCGGCGTTGCGGCGCATGCGGGTGGCGAGGTGGTCGAGGCGGAACAGGTTGGCCAGCGTGTCGGGGTCGGTCTCGTTGGCCTCCAGCTCGGTGATGAAGTTGAGCTGGCGGGACAGCAGGTGCTGGTTGCGGCGCCCGAGGTTCACGAACGAGTCGGCGATGTTGCGGCGCAGCACCGCCTGCTCGACCGCCAGGCCGAGCGCGGAGTCCTGCACGGTGTTGAGGGCGTGGGCGACGTCGGCCACCTCGTCCTGGGTGTTGACCTCGACGGAGTCGACGGCGGGCACCGCCACGTCGTCGCCGAGCGGCGTGTCGAGGATGCTGCCGACCGCCTCGGGCAGCCGGTGGTTGGCCATGTAGGTGGCCTGCCGGGTGAGCGACCGCAGCGGCCCGGTGATCGACCGGGACACCAGCCAGGTCGCGATCGCCGCGGCGACCAGGGCGATGAGCGCCAGCACCCGGAACATGTTGACCTTGAGCGCCGCGCTGTCCTGCATGCGCTCAGCCTCCTTGAGCAGCTGCTCGGAGAAGGCGTCGCGCAGGCCGTTGTAGGAGTCCTCGACGGGGACGTTGCCGGCGGCGATCACGGCGTTGAGGTCGACGTTGCCGACGATGGCCTGGTCGACGACCGCCCGCAGGTTGTCGTGGAAGCTCTGGGGCACGCCGTCCCGGGCGATCTCGTCGTAGGGCGGCGGGGCTTCGAGGATCTGCTGGGCGTAGCGCTCGGACTCGCCGGCGTACCCGGACACGAGCCGGATGTCGGAGCGGTCCATGCTGCGGTTCAGCTCGCCCTGGACGATCGAGCGGATGACCAGGGCGACGGTCTCCACCTGCCGGGAGGCGAGGTCGATGAGCTCGACGCCCCGGCGCAGCGTCGGGTCGTCGATGGCGAGCGCGAGGTGGCTGTTGCCCTCGTGGAACGGGGCGATCAGCTGGACGTACCGTTCGAAGACCTGATCCGCGAAGAGGTTGTTCGCCTCGAGGGTGTGCGGCCGGGTGTCGGCGTCGATGTCGGCCCGCAGCTGGTCGAGCGCGGCGAGCCCCTCGAGGGCGGGCCCGTAGGCCTCGGCGACGGCGCCGCCCTTGCCCTCGACCTCGGCCTTGAACTCGGCGATCGCCTCGTCGGTGCGGCGCCGGGTCTCCTCGTAGCCCGTGACGCCCAGGGTGACGGACTCCTCCTGGCCGATCAGCTCGACGACGGCGAAGGTGCGCTCGTCCTGCAGCGCGGTCATGAGGCCGGCGGGGCCGACGGCGGCGGTGGCCGCGTCGGTCTCCTCGATGATCTCGTTCACCCGACCGGTGGTGCGGACCACCTCGAAGACGATCACCGCCAGCAGGCAGGCCATCGGGACGGCGAGCGTGCCGACGAGCTTAAGACGGATCGGTATCCGGCGCATGTTGCTTCCCCAGCCCCCACTGCCGTTCTGCAATCGATGGCGCGTGCCGGGCGAGGATAGCCCCTGGCCACCGTGCGCTTTTCCGCTTCGCAGGCCCAGTTCTCAGCGGTTTTCGGGGGTTTTCGCGCCGCCGGCCACCGCTGGTGGCGCGGGACGCGCGCTGCCGGTCGGGAGCCGCTCCAGGGTCACGACGGCGTTGTAGTCGGGCACCTTCGAGCCTGGCTCGCGGTGGCCGGGGCCGGCCGGGATGAGCACGTTGCCCTCGGGCCAGTGGACCTGGAGCGTGCGGGCGGGGAGCCGCACGAGCTTGGCGGTGCCGTCGAAGGTGCCCGTGGCGGACGTCAGCCGCACCCGGTCGCCGTCGGCGACGCCGAGCGCGGCGGCGTCGGCCTCGTCGACGAACACGGCGTCGCGTCCGGCGCCGGTGAGCGGGTCGACCGCGGCGTGGACCATCGAGTTGAACTGCTTGCCCCGGCGCGTGGTGACCACGAACGCCCCCTCGGGCAGCTCGGGCTGGGCCGGGACCAGCGGCGTGAACCGCCCGCGGCCCGACGGCGTCGGGAACTCGCCGCCGGCGCACAGGTGCCGGCCGCCCCACTGGACGGCGTCGCCGGGCTCGGCCAGGGTCTCGATGCCGGCGTAGGCGGGCACGACGGCGGCGATCTCGCCCCGCAGGTCGCGGTTGGTGGGCCAGGCGAAGCGGTCGGCGAGGTCGGGGCGCACGCGCGCCGCCACGTCGGCGAACAGCCGCCACTCGCTGCGGGCCTCGCCGACCCGTCGGGGGATCTCGGGACTGAAGATGATCCGTCGCTCGGTGGTGGTCTCGGTGCCGCCGCCCTCCTGCTCGTAGCGGGTGGCGACCGGCAGGAGCAGCACGTCGTCGCCGTCGAGGAGCATCTGGCTGGTGAGCACCACGTCCTGGTGGACCCGCAGCGGCACCCGCTCGAGGGCGGCGGCGACCCGGGGTGGGTCGGGGAGGACGTCGAGGAAGTTGCCACCGGACATCCACAGCACGTCGAGCTCGCCCTGCTCGGCGGCCTCCACCATCTCGGGCGCGGTGCGGCCGGGGGCGCCGGGCACCGGGAACCCCCAGCGCTCGGCCAGCGCGGCGGCGTTCTCGGGGGTGACCGGCAGACCGCCCGGCAGGGACGTGGCGTAGGCGCCCATCTCGGCGCCGCCCTGCACGCCGGAGTGGCCGCGGATCGGCATGAGGCCGGCGCCGTCGCGGCCGACGTCGCCGCGGGCGAGGGCGAGGTTGACGATGGCGCGCACGCCGTCGACCGAGTCGGCGTGCTGGGTGATGCCCATCGACCAGATGTGGACGGTGCGGCCGGAGCGGCGGAGCTCGGCGGCGAAGGCCTCGACGGTGGCGACGTCGACGCCGGCCTGGCGGGCGAGGTCGTCGAGGCGCTGCGCGGCGAGGGCGGCGGCGAGCTCGTCGAAGCCCTCGGTGTGGGCGGCGATGAACGCCCGGTCGAGGGCGTCGGTGGCGCCGGCCGCCTCGGCGTCGAGGAGCGCCTTCAGCACCGCGTTGGCGATGGCGACATCGCCGCCGGGCCGCACCGGCACGTGCAGGTCGCTCATCCGGGTGCCGAAGAGGGCCGACTCGACGTTGGACGGCACCCAGTAGCGGTCGAGCCCGGGTTCCAGGTAGGGGTTCACGACGACCACCCGGCAGCCGCGCCGGCGGGCGAGGTACAGGTACTTCATGAACACCGGCTGGTTGTTCGCCGGGTTGGCGCCCCACAGGACGACCAGGTCGCTCTCGATGACGTCCTGGTACGAGCAGGTGGTGGCGGCCACGCCGACGGTGGCCCTGAGGCCGAGCGTGGAGGGGGCGTGGCAGACGCGGGCGGCCGAGTCGATGGCGGCGATGCCCATGGCCCGGGCCGCCTTGCCGGCCACGTAGTAGGTCTCGTTGGTGAGGCCGCGGCTGGTCAGGTAGAGCGCGACCCGGTCGGGGTCGGCTGTGGTGGCCGCTGCGAGGCCACCGGCCAGCACGTCGAGCGCCTCGTCCCAGCCGACGCGGCGGAAGCCGGGCTCGCCGCGGCGGCGCCGGAGCGGGTGGGCGAGCCGGCCGAGGCGGCGGAGGTCGTGGCCGCTCTTCGCCCGGAGCGGGCCGACGTCGGCCAGGAGGGCGGGGTCGAGGGCGTCGGCGGTGTTGATCGACAGCAGCTGGAGGCGGGTGGAGCAGAGGTGGACGCCGTCGATCGTCCAGTCGTGGAGGCCGGTGACGCCGAGCGCGCAGCCGTCGCAGGCGCCCCGCTGCAGCACCTTCCAGGCGTAGACGGGGTGGCGGCGGTTGGCCCAGGCGGTCTTGGCCATCTCGCGGTAGTGGTGGGGCTTCTGCTCGCCGACGCCGTTGGGGCGCCAGCCGGCCCAGAGGCGGGGGTTCCAGCCGGTGAACTGCTCGCGGAGGCCCACGGCTCAACCCCGGGGCTCGAGGGTGGCGGGCGCGTCGGCGTCGGCCGTCCCGGCCGCCGTCTCGGCGACCTCGCCGGCGTAGACGTTGAACGACGGGCCCCGGGCGAACCCGCACAGCGTCATGCCGGCCAGGCGGGCGGCGCTCACCGCCAGCGACGAGGGGGCGCTCACGGCCACCACGGTGCCGATCCCCGCGGCCCACGCCTTCTGCACGATCTCGAAGCCGGCCCGGCCGCTCACCCACAGGCCGAGGCCGGTGGCGGGTAGGCGGCCGTCGAGGAGGAGGCGCCCGACCACCTTGTCGACGGCGTTGTGGCGGCCGATGTCCTCGCGGACCAGGAGCGGCTCGCCGTCGCCGTCGAACAGCATCGCCGCGTGGACGCCGCCGGTGGCGTCGAACAGGTCCTGGGCGCCGGCGGCCCGGTCGGCCAGGCGCGCGAGCACCTCGGCCCGGAACGGGGGCGTGGCCGGGAGCGGGTGGAGCCGCTCCCGCAGCTCGTCGACGGCGGTGGTGCCGCACATCCCGCAGGCCGACGTGGTGGCGGTGAGCCGGGGCGTCGGGGTGGGGGCCACGCCGCCGGTGTCGACGGTGACGACGTTGAACTCGCTGTCGACCGCCGAGCCGGTGCCGCAGTAGCGGGCCCGGCGGACCGGGGCGCCGGCCAGCAGGCCCTCGGTGTGGCAGAAGCCGGCGGCCAGCTCGAAGTCGTGGCCGGGCGTGCGCATCGTCGTGGCGACGAGGACGCCGTCGAGGTGGATCTCCAGCGGCTCTTCGACGATGAGCTGGTCGGGGCGCTGGACGGAGGTCGGGCCGTCGAAGTGGCGGGTGAGCACCTTCGCCGTCCGACCTCGGGCCATGTCAGAGAGGGTAACGGGGCTCCCTCCGCCAGCGGAGGGAGCGGTCGATGCCGTCGTCGGCGCCGGGGGCGTGGGCGGCGAGGACCAGCTCGGTCGCCCGCGGGGTGCCGGCCCGGACCAGCGTGGCGCCGGGGACCCGCCGGCGGACGGCGGCGACGAACGCCTCGGCGGCCGCCCGGGTGGTGCCGACGGCGGTCGGCACCCGCCAGGCGTGGGCGTCGTCACGGCCGCGCCGGCCTCGCCGGCTTCGCCCACCGCGCCCGCTGCGGCCGACGTCGACCAGCCAGCGGGGCGTGCCCAGCGGTCCCAGCGCTTCGGCCAGGGCGTCGGCCCACAGCTCGGCGGCGTCGTCGTCCACGCCGTCGGCCAGGGCGTACCACCCGCCCGCGGGGTCGGCGTCGACCACCACCCGCGCCCCGGCCAGCTCGGTGCGGCCGGCGGCGACCAGGCCCGCGGTCACGCCCTCGGCGACGGCGAGCAGCGTGGCGGGCTCGTCGCGCCACCGGCCCCGGACGCCGACCCCGCACCAGCCGGCGACCACCATCGCCGCCAGCCCCACGGCCGCGGTGCCCACGACCGCCGCCGGCGGTCCGCTGCTGAGCGCCGCCGTGAGGGCGCCCGAGGCGGCGGTGGTCGTGACGGACGCCGCGGCGCCCGCCGCCTGCCAGGGCCAGTGGGGCCCTCGCACGCGGACCCGGCGCCGACGGTGCGGGCGGCGCACGTGGACGGCGGCGGCCGCCACCCCGCCCGGGTCGACCGCCGCCCAGGCCGCCCGGGTGGCGGCGATGTCGGCGACCGCCGCGGCGCTGGCCGCGTTGACGCGGTCGGCCTCGGTGGGGGGCGGGGGCTCGGCGACGGCGAGCCGGGGGTCGATCTTGGCGGGCCCGGTCGTGACGGCCCCGTCGGGCCCCGGTCCCCACCAGTGCGCGTGGCGGCGGCGCACCCGCTGCCAGTCACCGGGCGCCGCCGGGTGGGCGACGACCACGTCCCACAGCGAGGCGAGCTTGTCGGGGTCGGCGGGGTCGATCCGGATGGCCCGGCCCCGCAGCTGGGTCGTGGCGGTGCTGCTGGCCACGTCGGTGAGGTCGACGAGGACGTCGAGCGGCGGGTGGTCCCAACCCTCGCCGACCAGCCCGCGGGTGGCGACCAGCACCTGGGCGGCGCCGGCGTCGAGCGCGACCTCGGCGGCCCCCAGCCAGCGGGCCGGCGCCCACGCGCCGCCCCGGCCGGCCAGCCGGACCGCGCCGCGGATGTCGCAGCCCTCGATCTCGACCCAGCGGCCGCCGGCCGTCACGTCGGGGTCGACGTTGACGGCGGCGGCGATGCGCTCGGCGCCCAGCGCGTCGGCCCAGGCGCCGCGGCCGGTCACGAGCAGGACGCCCCGCTCGGCGACCTCGGGCTCGGCGCACAGGGCGGCGAGCACGCGGGCGGCGGTGCCGGCGTCCTCGCCCAGCACCGCCCGCAGGGCGGCCGGCGGGGAGGTGGCCTGGTCGCGCTCGACCGCCACCAGGGCCCGCATCCGGTCGCCGCGGCGGCGGGCCTCCTCTGCGAGGATCGCGGCGGCGGCCGGGCCCTTGGCCGACGAGAAGGCGCACACGACGTCGGCCGCGGAGCGCTGCCACCGGGGCCCGGCGGTGGTGAGCGCGACGCCGTGGCGGCGGGTGTCGGCGGTGACGGCGGCCCGCGCGTCGTCGGGGACCTCGGCGGCCGGGTCGTGGAGCCAGGCGTGGAGGAGGCGCAGGCGGTCGGTCAGGGTGAGCGGGGCGGTGGGGTCGGCCCCTGGCGGCGGGTCGAACCCGGCGGGGAGCGCCAGGCCCCGGGCGGTCCACCAGCGGGCGAGCCCGGCGGCGGTGCGGGGGTCGCGGTCCCAGAAGGCGTCCCAGCGGGCGGGGTCGGCGGCGGTGCGGGGGTCGCGGTCCCAGAAGG
>DATCLV010000824.1:0-3313 GCA_036563745.1 Acidimicrobiales bacterium
CGGAGGTGGCCGTGGGCGGCGTCCCAGGTGCCGTCGGCCAGGTCGGCGGTGAGCTGCTCGACGAAGCGGGCCTCGACGGAGGGGTCGACGAACGCCCACGCCGACTGCGCCCGGCGCACGGGCTCGTCGAGGAACCGCTCGGGTCGGGCGTAGAAGGCCTCGGTGAAGCCGTCGGTGCAGTCGATCGGGATCGGCACGGTGGTCGCCGACCAGCGCCCGCCCCCGCCGATCCGCTCGCCCAGCCACGCGATGCCGGGGAAGCGCGGCACCTCGGCCTCGACGAGCTCGGGCACGTAGGCGGCGAGCCAGAAGTCGGCGATCGCGGCGGGGTCGAAGGTGAGGACCACGACCGGCCCACGGGTCACCCGGCGCAGCTCGGCGAGGCCCCGCTCCTGGTCGCCCCACTGGTGGACGGTGACGGTGGCCATGGCGGCGTCGAAGGCGTCGTCGTCGAAGGGGAGGGCCTCGGCGGTGGCGTCGACGGCGGGGGCCCGGTGGCGGGGCCGCTGCGCCCGCATCCGGGCCGACGGCTCGACCGGGGTCACGTGCCGGTCGTCGGGCTCGTACGACCCGGCACCGGCCCCCACGTTCACCACCGTGCGGGCGTCGCCCAGCGCCTCGTGGACCAGGGCGGCGATGCGGGGGTCGGGTCGCCGGTGGTCGGCGTAGCCGGCGCCGCCGGCCTCGTAGTCGAAGTCGCCGGCGGGGCCGTCGGATCGTCGTCGCACGCGGCCAGTCCACCGGCGGCTCCCGCCGGGCCGCAATCCGGTTCCGGGACGACCGGACCGGCCGGCGGCGGGGTCGGTCCCCGAGCGGACCGACCCGGACCTTCCTAACGTGGCGGCATGCGACCTGCGGGGTACCGGGCACCCGACCCGGACGACGTGGCCCGGCTGGCCGACGCCCTCCTCGACCCGGACCTGGAGCGGATCGTCGACCTCGTCATCACCGCCGGCGACGACGGCTACGAGGTGCAGGCCGTCGACGGCCGGGTGCGGTTCCGCCGCGTCGACCCCGGCGACGACCCCGCAGACCCGGCCCCTGACGCCCCCAACGAGTGGCGCTTCGAGGATGTGGAGGTCGAGGGACGCCACCCGCTGGCCGACACCGCCACCGACCGGTTCTCCCCGCTCGCCGACGAGCGGGCCCACCCCTGGCCCACCCGCACCGAGCAGTCGTACCCCCACGCCCACGAGCAGATCGCCCAGCTGTTCGACCACCCCGCCGCCCCCGACGTCGTCGCCCTCCACACCGCCGCCCACAACTGGGAGGACCACGGCGGCGAGCGGGGCGAGCACGGGTCGCTGGGCGTGGTCCAGGCCCGGGCGCCGTTCGTCCTGGCCGGCGCCGGGGTCCGCCGCCAGGGGCTGGTCCCGGGCTCGTGCCAGGTGGTCGACGTGGCCCCGACGGTCCTGCGGCTGCTGGGTGCCGCACCCCACCCGGGCCGGGCCCGCGGCCTCGACGGCCGGCCCCGCGCCGCCACCCTCCTGGCCCGGCAGGACGGCGACGCCCTCGATGCGCTGCTGGAGCCCGACGCCCCGCCGGTCGACCACGTGGTCGGGTTCCTGTGGGACGGCACCAACCCCAACGTCCTCTACGACCTGGCCGCCCGGGGTGAGGCCCCCAACCTCGCCCGCCTCCTCGACCTCGGCGTCGGGCTGGCCCACGGGGCGATGGCGTCGCTGCCGTCGGTCACGCTCGCCAACCACACGTCGATCCTCACCGGCACCCACCCCGGGCACCACGGCATCCTCCACAACGCCTGGTTCGACCGGGCGACCGGCGAGCAGGTGATCACGAACTCGCCCGCGACGTGGCCGTGGGCGATGGACCGCCTGTCGCCCGAGGTCGAGACGCTGCACCAGGCCGTGCACCGCAACTGGCCGGGCGCGTGGTCGGTCTCGGTGAACGAGCCCTGCGACACCGGCGCCGACCGGTCGATCTTCGAGCGGCTACGGCAGGGTCAGGCCATCCCGCGGGCGCCCAAGGCCGACGAGCTCCCGTTCACCACCGAGCGGTTCGTGCGGCCGGAGAAGTCGTACGAGGTGGCGTCGCGGGTCGACCACACCGGGATGGTCGAGGCGGTCGACGTGTGGCGGGGTGGGGGCCCGCTGCCGCGTTTCTGCTTCGTGAACTTCACGCTCACCGATGCCGCCTTCCACGCCGGCGGGCCGTACTCGGAGATCGCCCGGGCGAGCGTCCACGACACCGACGCGCGCATGGGCGAGGTGCTCGACGCCGTCGACGCCGCGGGCGTGACCGAGCGGACGGCGTTCTTCGTCGTCGCCGACCACGGCATGGAGGACAGCAACCCGGACGTCACCGGCGACTGGGCTCCGGCGCTCGCCGCGACCGGCGTGCCGCACCGCGACGAGGCCTACGGCTTCCTCTACGTGACCCGCTGACCGCCGCCCGTCCCGATCCGGCCGGAACCCGGCCTCGATCCCCGCCCGGGGGTCGCCGGGCGGCGGGGCGCCACCACGCTCCGTGGCAGGGCGGCTGACCAGGGGCTATGGCGAGCCGACCACGGAAAGTGGCATCAACCTCGCGCAACGTGGCATAGTGTCCCCGGCTACACGGTGCGTCGGTCGGCCTGTCCGCCCGCCCCGGCCGACCACCGGTGGCCACCTTTCGCTCGGGCGCCGGGGGAGCGGGGGTGCGGCGGCGGCGTCGGGAACGCCCGGCGCGGCGGGATCTGTTCAGCCTTCCGCGCGGCGCGACCACCCAGGATGCACAGGACGAGCGCGCGGAGTGCTTACTATGCAGGGGAGATCGGCTGCCCGGGGAGCACCCGAGCTGGGGAGGGCAGGGAGGGCGAGTCAGGTGGACCCCACGACGCCGGGTTGGTACCCGGACCCATACGGTCGTCACCAACATCGTTTCTGGAGCGGCGTGCGCTGGTCCCGCCACGTCGACGACGGCGGGCGGCGCACCGAGGACCCCGTCGACGCACCGGTCGACCACCACGGTCCGTGGGGCGACCCCGGGCCGGCCGTCGACTACGAACCGCCCCAGAAGCTCCTGCGACCGGTGGGGCACGCACCCCGGCGGCGGCACGACACCGGCGCGGTGCCCACGCTGCCGGCGACGCCGACGTTCCCGGGCCGGTCGTCACCGGGGCTGGGGACGTCGGGGCGCCCATCGCTCGGGACGTCACCCGACGGGGCGGCGACCGCCGGGCCGCCCACGTCCACGGGCCTGCCGCCGGCCCGGGTGGCACCGCCCGCCGGTCAGTCCCGCCGCCCGCTGCCCACACCGCCCCGCGGCGAGCCCCGCCTGTCGCTCCCCCCGTCGGTCGGCACCGCCCCCACGC
>DATCLV010000828.1:0-4118 GCA_036563745.1 Acidimicrobiales bacterium
AGTCGGTTGCTTGCACACGACCCAGCGAAATCTCGGCGACGGGGCCCGACAGAGGTCGCACACGAGGTGTCGTACGTTGCCAGGTGGACGATCGAGACCGGGTGAGCGGCTCCGAAGGCGGGGTTTCGGTCAGTGGATGCCGAGGTCGTGTCGATCAGTTCGGCGCACGAGCGACGGTGAGATCGGTTGCTCGCGTTCCTTGCCGATCTTCTCGTGGAGCCAGGTCGTGCTCGCCGGCAGACAAGGTCGGCCCGTCACCGTCGGGGCGGTGCGCCGGAAGCTGGATCCGACCCCCGGGGTCGACGACGGCCAACGAGTGCCGCCACCGGACCGGGCCAGGCGCCAGCTGTTGCAGCCGGCGCAGCTGCGCCACGACCGCTCTGCCGGGTGACCCCGGCGCTCCAGGTGTGAGGTGGTTCAAGCGCTGTGCAGGAAGGATGTCCCCTCCTGCAAAACCCTCTTGAACCACATGTTCCTGGGCAGGAACCCGATTGCTGGTGGGCGAGGGGGGACTTGAACCCCCACGACCTTGCGGTCACTGGCACCTGAAGCCAGCGCGTCTGCCAATTCCGCCACTCGCCCGAGTGACAAGGTGAGACACCATAGCGCCTCGCGACAGGAGGTCTGCACACCGGCGCCCGTCTGGTAGGACTGCCCTGATGGTCCACGCAACAGCTCGGGTCGCGGTGGTCACCGGTGCCAGCTCGGGGATCGGGGCCGCGACCGCTCGCGCCCTGGCCAAGGACGGTTGGACGGTCGTCGTCGGGGCCCGGCGGGTCGACCGGCTGGAGGCGCTCGCCGCCGAGATCGGGGGCCGGGCGCACGCCCTCGACGTGACCGACCAGGCGTCGGTCGACGCCTTCGTCGCCACCGTCCCCGACTGCCACCTCCTCGTCAACAACGCCGGCGGGGCGCTCGGCTGGGCGCCCGTCGCGGAGGCCGACACCGAGCAGTGGCAGGCCATGTACGACACCAACGTCCTCGGCGTCATGCGCATGACCCGTGCCCTCCTCCCCGCCCTGGAGGCCAGCGGCGACGGGCAGGTGATCACGGTCGGGTCGGTCGCCGGCCTCGAGCCCTACCCCAACGGTGCCGGCTACAACGCCGCCAAGTTCGGGGTCCGGGCGGTGATGTCGGCCCTGCGCCAGGAGCTGCTGGGCACGCCGGTGCGGGTGTCGCTGGTCGACCCCGGGCTGGTCGAGACCGAGTTCAGCCTGGTCCGCTTCGGGGGCGACGCCGAGCGGGCGGCCGCCGTCTACGAGGGCCTCACCCCGCTGACGGCCGACGACGTGGCCGAGTGCATCCGCTGGATCGCGGCCCGCCCGCCGCACGTCAACATCGACCACCTGCTGGTCCTCGCCCGCGACCAGGCCGGCGCCCGCCAGGTCCACCGCCGCTCGTAGCCGGTCACCCCGCCGCCCGACGGCCCGGCACCCGACGGCCCGGCACCCGCCGCCCGCCGCCCGCCGAAATTGGGTGATTTCCGGGCGCTCTACCCCCAAAATTCACCCAATTTCGTCGGCGAGGCCCCAGGCCCGGGCCGTCGGGGCGTCGACGAACGCACCCGTGAGGGCCATCCACGCCGTGAGCTGGGGGCCGATCCGGCGGGGGATCGTCGCCGTCCCGCCCGCCCCCGGGACCAGGCCCATCGCCAGCTCCGGCAGCCGGAACCGGGCCCCCGGGTCGGCGACCACGTGGTGGGCCAGCGCCACCAGCTCCACGCCCGCCCCGATGCACGCCCCCTGCACCCGGGCCTCGACCCGGGTCGTCGCCGTGCACCGGGCCAGCGCCCGCGCCGGGCTCCGGGTGCTGCGGACCAGGTGGGCGGTGGTCGGATCGGGGGTGGTGCCGAACTCGTCGAGGTCGCCGCCGCTGCAGAAGTCGGGCCCCTCGCCGGTCCACACCACCCGGGTGATCGTGTCGTCGGCGGCCGCCAGGCCGAACGCCGCCACCAGCCCGTCCCGCACGCCCGTGTCGACGGCGTTGCGCACCTCGGGCCGGCGGAGGGTGACCCGCAGCGTGGCGCCATCCCGTTCGACGCCGACCGGCTCGGCGACCCGTCCCACCGACGCCGACGCCGACGCCGACGCCGAGGCCGACGCCGACCGCCGGGGCGACCGACCCGACCGGTCGGCCAGCCAGGCCCGGTGCTCGGGACCGCCCTGGAGGGTGGCGTAGGCCAGCGACTCGGCGGTCAGCCCCTCGTCCAGCGACCGCCCGCGCCCCAGCCGCAGCAGCTGGACCAGCACCGTCGCCGCCCCCGGCGACCGCTCGACCGCGGCCACCAGCTCGGCGAGCGCCGCGTCGACGCCCTCGGGGCACCAGCGCCAGGGCGGGCCCGGGTCGGTAGCGCCGCCGGACAGGAGCACGTCGCACACGTCCACGGCGGCACCGGGCCGGGCGTCGCCGCCGACCCCGACCACCACGCACGGCAGCGCCGCGACCAGGGACGCCAGGCGCGCCAGGTCGGCGGGGTCGGCGCCGTCGAGGTCGAGGGCCAGCAGGGGACGCCCCGCCAGCGGGCCGAGGTCCTCGGGGCTGCTGCCGACCAGGTCGCAGGCGTCGGGCACGGGCAGCGGTCGGACCACCGCGGCACGGTAGCGCCGTAGCCTCCCCGGCATGGTTGGCCCCGGCGACGCCAACGCCAACGCCGACACCGCCGCCGCCCGCGCCTGGGCGGCCAGCGGCGCCATGTGGCTGACCGGGCACGCCGACGGACCGCCGCTCGCCCCGCCGTGGGCCGTCGTCCCGGCGCTGGCGGCGACGGCCGACGAGCTGCGCCGGCTGAGCGCCCTCGTCGGGGCCGAGGTGACGGTCGACGTCGGCGAGCTGCTCACCGGGCGGGCCGCGCTCCTCGGCCTGACCCGCCAGGGCCGCACCTCGGCCAACGGCACCTGCCGGCTGCTCCCGACGACCGACGGCTGGGTGGCGATCAACCTGGCCCGACCCAGCGACGTGGAGGCGCTGCCGGCGCTGGTCGAGCGGCCGGTCGGCGACGACCCGTGGGCCACGCTCAGCCGGGCCGCGGCCCGCCTGGCGACGGCCGACCTGGTCGAGCGGGGTGTGCTCCTCGGGATGCCCGTGGCCGCCCTGCCGGACGAGCCGCCCCGATACCCACACGGACACCGTCACCTCCCCGATCCGGGGACCGGTGCGGCGGCGCCTCGAGACGCCGGGTCGCTCCTCGTCGTCGACCTCTCCTCCATGTGGGCCGGGCCGGTGTGCGCCTGGCTGCTGGGTCGGGTGGGGATGCGGGTGGTGAAGGTGGAGAGCACGGCCCGCCCCGACGGCGCCCGGCGCGGGCACCCCGGGTTCTTCGGGTGGCTGCACGCCGGGCACGAGTCGGTGGCGCTCGACCTGCGCACGCCCGCCGGCCGTGATCGCCTGGCCCGCCTGGTCGGCCGGGCCGACGTGGTGATCGAGGCCTCCCGCCCCCGGGCCCTGGCCCAGCTGGGCATCGACGCCGAGGCCGTGGTCGCCGGCCGCCCGGGTCGGACCTGGGTGTCGATCACCGGCCACGGCCGCCACGGCGACGCCGCCCAGCGGGTGGCGTTCGGCGACGACGCCGCGGTCGCCGCGGGGCTCGTGGCCCGGGACGACGCGGGCGACCCGGTCTTCTGCGCCGACGCCATCGCCGACCCGATCACGGGCCTCCACGCCGCGGTCGCCGCCCTGACGTCGGTGGTCGGCGGCGGCGGGCACCTGCTCGACGTCGCCATGGTCGACGCGGTCGACGCCACGCTCACCACTCCGGCCGCCACCGACCTGCCGCCCGGCACCCCCGTCGCCCGACCCCGCCCACCCCGCGCCGCCGGCACCGCCCACGAGGTCCCCGAGCTGGGCGCCCACACCGACGCCGTCCTCGCCGAGCTGGGGATCCCGGCGCCGTGTTGACCACCGATGCCACGGTCGGCCCGGCGCCGGGCCGGCGCCCGACGGTCACTGCCGCGGGCGAGCCCCGCCCCGGCGGGGCCCACCACCGAGCTGCCGATGGGGACGGGCCGATGGCCGCCGATGTCGACGCGGCACCCGGCCGCAGCCGTGACCGCACCGACGCAGCCCTCAGCGGCGGCGACAGGGCGGACGGACGGCGCACCGGGACAGGGAGCCTGGCGCGG
>DATCLV010000831.1:0-9798 GCA_036563745.1 Acidimicrobiales bacterium
TCAATCCCCGGGATCGTCCGACGTGAGCTCGGCCGCCACCGCGAGCTCGGACCCCTCGCAGCCAACTCCGTCGCCGTCAGTGTCCAGCTCGTCGACATCGTCACCGACGACCTCGACTTCGCCTGCGTACACGGGTCCGTCCTTGGAACCTCCGGCACAGTCGACGTCCTCGACCACCGGCACACACGGCGAGTAGGAGGGGTGACATGCCCCCGTGCTGAACTGAGGAAGCTGGCCGTTCTCTTCAAGATAAGCGGACACCCCCGCACGGATGTCTTCATCGGTGAGGAGGTTGGCCTCCAACAGGATCAGGAACCGTTCCTCCCGTTCAGCGGTTTCGTCGGGCTGCAACCAAGAAGCACCAGGTCAGCCTGGTATTGCTGATGGACGGTGTCCTCCGATTGCGCGTTGGTCACCTGCACGCCGAGATACGAGATCACCCCCGCGAACCGCGGTAGCTGTTGCGACGATCGGCCCACCCGGGGCGGTGCGTCTGGGGGAGGCACGAGCGGCTGTCGGTTGGATGGGGGTGGGGTGGGTGTGGTTTCGTGCGGGGGTTACAGGGTGTTGCAGTTGGACGAGGAGGATGACGGGTGGCTGGAGAGCGACGGACGGCGATCGTCAGTGATGCCTCGTCCTACGTGGGGCCGGCGCTGGCCCGGCGGCTGGCAGAGGCCGGGCACGACCTGGTGCTGGGGGACCCGGAGGACGGGCTGGCCGAGGAGCTGAAGGAGCTCGGTGCGACCGTCGTGGCGGTCGAGGGCGTCCGGGACCTCACCCGCCCCGAGGCGACCGAGGAGCTGGTCCAGGCCTGTGTCGACGCCTTCGGCCGGGTCGACGCCGCCGTGGCGTTCACCGGCCGCATCGTGGTCGGCCGGTTCCTCCGCTCCTCGCTCGACGACCTGCGCACCGCGCTCACCGGCTGCATCGAGGCGCCCTACAACTTCCTCCGCACCGTCGTCCCCCGCATGGTCGACCAGCCCGACGGCGGCCAGATCCTCGTCTTCACCAGCGCCTCCGGTGCCCGCCCCACCCCGGGCGCACCGCTCTACTCGTCGGCCCGGGCCGGGGCGAACATGCTGGTCCGCAACGTCGCCGACGAGGTCGCGGCCCGGAACGTCCAGGTCAACGCCATCGGCACCAACTTCATCGACTTCCCCGGCTTCCTCCGCGCCAGCCGGGCCGAGGACCCCGAGGGTCGCGCCCGGGTCGAGGCCCAGGTCCCGATGGGCCGCCTCGGGCAGCTCGACGAGATCGCCCACCTCGCCCTCGCGTTCCTCGACGGCCGCAGCCGCTTCACCACCGGCCAGTTCGTCGCGTACGCCGGCGGCTGGGCCTGACCCCAGGGCGGCCCGGCAACCTGGCAACCCGGCAACCCGGCAACCCGGCCACCTGGCCGCTCGCCGGAGCCCGCCCGAGCCGCCTCCCGGGCCCGCCTCAGCCGCCGTCGGACCCCGGTCCGCCCCCGGCGCCCTCGATCGTCACGGCCACGTCGAAGTGGGCCACGGTCTCCTCGAAGCGCGTGAGCACCGCGCGGGCCGCGTCCTCCACCACGGCCTGTTCGTACGTCGGGCCTGCGAACGCCCGCACGGCGTCCAGGTCACGGAAGTACGTCATCGACACGAGCTCGACCTCGCCGTCGGCCTCCCGCCGGAGCAACCGCGCCCCCAGGAACCCGTCGACCCCCTGGAGGTGCGCCGCGACCTCCGAGCGGTAGTGCGCCTCGTACCGGTCGGCGAGCCCCGGACGAGCCCACCCCTTCCAGACCCGAACGATCATCAGCCCTCCCCGAGCTCGACGACGCCGACCACCGACGCCGGACACCGAACGCCGAGCACGGCCGGCGACGGTAGGCGCTCCCACGGCCCTGACCGAGCCCTCACCGGACGCCGACGGTGCTGCGGTTGTCGGCACGGCATGGACGAGGCGGCGGCCGACGCCGCCGTCCGGAAGCTCTGGTGCGACATCGCCGCCTGGCGGGCGGCCCGGCGCACCACCACCTGCCCCGCGCCCTCACCCCGGCTGACCCCGGCTCACCCCCGGCCCGCACCCGCGCCGACCCCACCTGCCCGCCGGCGAGGACCATGATCCCTGCCGGCGGGGTGGGGCATGTGGGAGGGTGGATCGGGTAGAGAGGCCTGGGAGGTGGCCGTGACGACGCAGCTGGCGACGATCGATCGGCGGGCTGCGACCTGGGGTGTCGTCGCGGTGCTGGTGGCCGTGGCGATCGCGGTGCTGGGGAGCGGGAACCTCCGCTGGTTCGACGCCGCCCTGGTCGGCTACCTGTTCGGCACCCTGTTCGCCATCTTCGCCGTCGTCTACCGGTACCTGATCTGGCTGCGGCGCCCGCCGACCGCGGTCCTCAACCGCCGGGGCTGGGAGGCGTTCCGCCGGCCGGGCCGCCGGGCCCGCAACGCCGCCGCGCTGCCGGGCCTGGTGGTCACCAACCTCCTGGTGCAGTCGTTCATCCGGGGTCGGTCCCGCACCCGGTGGCTGGCGCACCAGCTGGTCTTCTGGGGGTGCGTGCTGGCCGGGCTGGTCACGTTCCCGCTGGTGTTCGGGCTGCTGCACTTCGAGTCGGTCGGCCAGAACGGCCGCGAGTACCGCACGTTCGTCGCCGGCCTCGGCACCGTCGAGCTCGACAGCCGCAGCGTGCTCGGCTGGGTCACGTTCCACCTGCTCGACATCTCGGCGGTCCTCGTGCTGGCCGGTGTGTTCGTCTTCCTGGCCCGCCGCCTGCGCGACCCCGGGGCGCTGGCCACCGAGCGGTCGAACGACTTCCTGGCGCTGGCCGGGCTGTTCGCCGTGTCGGTGACCGGCCTGGCGCTCACCGCCTCGAACCTCTGGATGGAGGGCCGGTTCTACGTCTTCCTCAACACGACCCACGCCCTCACCGTGATCCTGGGCCTCATGTACCTCCCGTTCGGGAAGCTGTTCCACATCTTCCAGCGGCCGGCGAACCTCGGCGTCGCCTACTACCGGCGGGAGGGCGCCACCGGTCCCCAGCAGCACTGCGCCCGCTGCGGGGAGCCGTACGCGGCGGCGCTCCAGGTCGGCGACCTGAAGGAGGTCCTCCCGCAGGTGGGCTTCGACTACGACATCCCGCACGTCGGCGAGCCGCCCCCGCCCGGCGCCACCGGGGCCACCACCAAAGCCGCCACCACCACCGGCGCCACCGCCGCCACCCAAGCCGCCGCCGCACCGCCCGCGAGCGCCGACAGCTACCAGGACCGCTGCCCCCGATGCCGCCGCGTGCTGGTGGCACTGGCCCAGTCCCGCCGGGTCGGGGGCTTCGGCTGATGGCCCGCCTCCCCGTCACCGAGGACGAGCTCGTCGCCCGCTACGGCCCCCACCTCAACCAGACCCCGCCCGGCGGCTGGAACGCCGGCGTCGACGCCGACCGCGAGGTCCGCACCCACTGCTGCTTCTGCGGCCAGCAGTGCGGGATCATCCTGAAGGTCAAGGACGACGAGGTCGTCGGCTTCGAGCCCTGGTACGAGTTCCCCTTCAACGAGGGCAAGCTCTGCCCGAAGGGCGTCAAGCGCTACCTGCAGAACGCCCACCCCGACCGCCTCCTCGACCCGCTCGAGCGCGACCCCACCGCCCCGGGCGGGTTCCGGCCCGTGTCGTGGGACCACGCGCTCGACCGCACGGTGGCCGAGATCCGCCGCATCCAGGCCGAGCACGGCAACGACGCCGTCGCCATGCTGTCGGGCGTCTCGCTCGACAACGAGAAGTCGTACCTGATCGGCAAGTTCGCCCGCCTCGCCCTCGGCACCGCCAACCTCGACTACAACGGCCGGCTCTGCATGGTGTCCGCCGGCGTGGCGAACAAGCGGGCGCTGGGCATCGACCGGGCGGCCAACCCGTGGAGCGACATCCCGAAGGCCGAGGTCGTGTTCGTGATCGGGGCGAACATCGCCGAGTGCGCGCCGATCACGACCAGCTGGATCTGGCGCGCCCGCGACAACGGCGCCAAGCTCGTCGTCGCCGACCCCCGGGTCACGCCGGGCGCCCGCACCGCCGACCTGTTCCTCGGCCTGCGCCCCGGGTCGGACTCGGCGCTGCTCGGAGCGATGCTCCACGTGCTGATCGAGCGGGACTGGCTCGACCACGACTTCATCCGCGACCACACCACCGGCTTCGAGGCGGCCGCCGCGGCGGTCGCCGACCACACGCCGAAGTGGGCCGAGGGCATCACCGGCGTGCCGGCCGCCCGGATCGAGCAGGCCGCCGAGCTCTGGGGCACGTCGAGGACCGGCATGCTGCTGCACGCCCGCGGCCTCGAGCACCAGTCGAAGGGCGTCGAGAACGTCTGGGCCTGCATCAACCTGGGCCTCGCCACCGGCAAGTACGGCAAGCCGGGGTGCGGTGTCACCACGATCACCGGGCAGGGCAACGGCCAGGGCGGCCGCGAGCACGGCCACAAGTGCGACCAGCTGCCCGGCAACCGTGACATCACCAACCCGGCGCACCGCGCCGACGTGGCGGCGGTGTGGGGCTGCGACGTCGACGACATCCCCGGCAAGGGCCTCACCGCCGAGGAGATCGTCGAGGCGATCCACCGGGGCGAGATCAAGGGCCTCCTGTCGATCTGCTTCAACCCCGCGGTCTCGCTGCCCGACACGGCGTTCACCCGGGAGGCGCTCGACCGGCTCGAGTTCTACGCGGTCATCGACTTCTTCCTCTCCGAGACCGCCTTCCACGCCGACCTCGTCCTGCCCGGGTCGCTCCACGAGGAGGACGAGGGCACCTCGACCACCGTCGAGGGCCGGGTCGTGAAGCTCAACCCGTCGAAGCGCCCGCCCGGCAACGCCCGCCTCGACTGGGACATCCTCTGCGACCTGGCCCGCCGCCTCGGCAAGGGCCGTTACTTCCCCTACACGAGCGCCGAGGAGATCTTCGAGGAGCTGCGCGTCGCGTCGAAGGGCGGCAGCGCCGACTACGCCGGGATCACCTGGGAGCGGATCGAGCGGGAGCTCGGGGTCTTCTGGCCGTGCCCGTCCGAGGACCACCCGGGCACCCGGCGCCTCTACGAGGGCGGCCGGTTCGCCACCGACGACGGGCGGGGCCGCTTCCACCCGGTGCCGTACCGGCCGCCGGCCGAGGAGGTCGACGCCGAGTACCCGGTGTGGCTGACCACCGGCCGGGTCGTGAGCCAGTACCTGTCGGGGACCCAGACCCGCCGCATCGGCCCGCTCGTCGACCAGTACCCGGAGCCGCTGTGCGAGCTGCACCCCCGGCTGGCCGAGCGGCACGGGATCGCGACCGGCGACGTCGTGCGGGTCACGTCGCGGCGGGGCTCGATGACGCTGCCCGCCAAGGTGGTCGCCACGATCCGGCCCGACACGGTCTTCGTCCCCTACCACTGGCCGGGCCGGCAGGCGGTGAACCAGCTGACGAACCGGGCGCTCGACCCGCTGTCGAAGATCCCGGAGTACAAGGTGTCGGCCGTCCGCATCGAGCGCGTGGGACCGCCGGGCACCGCGGTGGTCGACGAGCGGGAGCTCGGCCTCGTCGACGGGGTCGCCCCCGAGCCCGGGGAGGGCGGCGGATGAGCACGACCGGCGAGCGGGGCGAGCGCGGCGAGCGGGGCGAGCGGGGCCAGCCGGGCGAGCGCGGCGAGCGGCAGACCCGGGGTGTGCGCGTCCCCGTGTCGATCGGGGTGAAGCACGGGCCGGCGACCCACCCGATCGCCGGGGCCTTCGGCGACAGCATCTTCGTGATCGACCAGAGCCGCTGCATCGGCTGCCGGTCCTGCGTGCAGGCCTGCGAGGAGTGCGGCACGCACCGCGGCACCACGATGATCCACCTCGAGGAGATCGACCGGGCGGCCACCACCCAGACGGCGCCGATGGTCTGCATGCACTGCGAGGACCCGACCTGCGCCGAGGTGTGCCCGGCCGACGCCATCAAGCAGAACGAGGACGGCGTGGTGCAGTCGTCGCTGAAGCCCCGCTGCATCGGCTGCTCGAACTGCGTGCTGGCCTGCCCGTTCGGGGTCCCGAAGTACGTGGCCGCCTTCGACCAGATGATGAAGTGCGACATGTGCTACGACCGCACTTCGGTCGGGCAGAAGCCGATGTGCGCGTCGGTGTGCCCCAGCGAGGCGCTCTGGTTCGGCACCCCCGAGGAGTTCGCCGCCACGCGGACGGGGACCCTGGTCAACGAGTGGTGGTTCGGCAACCAGTACGTCGCCACCAAGGTGCGGACGGTCGCCGCCGCGCCCGGCCCGCTCGACGTCACGGCGCCCGTGGAGCCCCGCCCGTGGCAGGACGACCCGTTCGGCCTCGCCGAGCTGTCCGGCGACGGCGACGGCGGACGCGACGCTGCGGGGGACGACCGGTGAGCGACGCCGCCGACCGCGAGCGCCCGGGCCGCGAGGTCCCCGTGGCCGACCCGGTGTGGCGCCAGGACTTCCCGCTCACCGCCGCCGGGGAGGACGAGGTCACCCGCCGCGAGTTCGTCCGCTACCTGGTGCTGGCGTCGGGTGGGTTCGCGGCCGGGAACGTCGGCATCGCCCTGTGGTCGTCGCTGCGGTCGATCAACGAGGGGGAGCCCCGCGAGATCGTGGCCCTCGCCGACGTCGCGGAGGGGTCGGCGCACCTGTTCCACTACCCCACCGGCGCCGACCCGGCCATCCTCGTCCACCTCCCCGGCGGCGAGCTGCGGGCCTTCAGCCAGAAGTGCACCCACCTCGGCTGCGTCGTCTACTACGAGCCCGCGACCGGCGAGATGGAGTGCCCCTGTCACGAGGGCCACTTCGACGCCGACACCGGCGAGGTCCTGGCCGGCCCGCCGCAGCGACCGCTGGGGCGGATCGACGTCGAGGTGCGGGACGGGGTCGTGTGGGCGCTCGCCGCGCGGCCCGAGGGTGCAGGCGACACCGCGGCCGGGGGCGACCGGTGACGGCCGCCGATCGGGTCCCGCCCCCGCACCGCACCGGGCCCCGGCGACCCCGGTTCGAGCGCGAGGTCCCGGCGGCGCTCGGCGTGTTCGTCGTCGTGCTGCTGTCGTTGCAGGTCTTCCTGCTCACCGTCGGGCTGGACGCCCTGCTCGCCGACGACGACGGCCTGGCCTGGGTCACCGCCGCCTGCTCGGTCGTGCTGGCCGCCGGGTCCGCCGCCTTCTACCGCTACCTCCGATGACGACCGAGCCTGCTGCCGAGCCCACCGACACCCGTCCCGCCGGGCCCGCCGCCGCGACCGAGGCCGACGCCGCCGACGCCCGGCCCGACCCGGGTTCCGATGCCGGCGCCGGTGCCGGCGCGCGACCCCGCCGCCCGGGTCCCATCGGCGGCGACATGGCCGCCATCGTGTTCGGCCTCGCCGGCCGGGCCCGGCTGACCAGCCTGACCGAGCGCCACGACAGCACCACGGTCCTCGGCATCTTCGCGTTCGTGAACGGGCTGCTGGCGATCGCGGCGATGGCGTCGGTCGCCTACGTGACCGGCGAGCCGTTCGTGTTCCCGTCGCTCGGCCCGACCGCGTTCCTCCTCTTCTACACGCCGCTGGCGCCGGCGTCGTCGCCCCGCAACACCCTGGGCGGCCACGCCATCGGCGCCGCCGCGGGCTACCTGGCGCTGGTCCTGTTCGACCTGACCGACGCCGCGCCGGCGCTCGCCACCGAGGTCACCGGCGGGCGGGTGGGCGCGGCCGCGCTGTCGCTGGGCCTGACCAGCGGTGCGATGGTGTGGGCCCGGGTCCCGCACCCGCCGGCCGGGGCGACGACGCTGATCGTGTCGCTCGGCATCCTGCGGGAACCCGAGCAGCTCGTGGTCCTCATGCTGGCGGTCGCCCTGCTCGTCGTGCAGGGCTTCGTGATCAACCGCCTGGCCGGGATCGCCTACCCGGTCTGGTCGCCCCGCCCGGCGCCCTGACCCCGTCCCAAATTGCGTCCGAAAAGCCGCATAGTTCGGCCTTTTCGACGCAATTTCAGACGGAGGACGGAGGACGGAGGGGTGGCGTCAGGCCTCCAGGCGGAGGACCGCCGGGAACAGCACGTGGTTCTCCTTGTGCACGTGCTGGTGGGTGTCTGCCTCCAGCGCCGCCAGGCCCTCGTAGAGCGCCCGGTAGCTGGCGCACCCGTCGTCGGGGACGTCGTAGCCCTTGGTCGCGGCCCGCAGCCGCTGGAGCAGCTCGCCGGTGTGCTCGTGCTCCTGCTGCATCGCCCGGATCGGGTTGGCGGCCGAGCCGAACGGCAGGTCGCGCCGCCCGGCGGCCAGCACGGCGATGGCCGGGAACAGGACCCGCTCCTCCTTCAGCATGTGGGGCTCGAGGTCGGCCCGCAGCGCGCCGACCAGCTCGTGCACCTCGGCCAGCTCGGGGTGCCGGTCGCCGTGGACGTCGGCGACCTTGGTGGCGAGCTTCTCGAGCCGGGGCAGCTCGTCCCACAGGTAGCGGTGGTGGGTGGCGACGATGTGGTCGGCCAGGTCGGGCGGGTCGAGGTCGGCCCAACCGGTGTCGCCGTCACCGTCGCCGTCGAGGGCGGCCAGCTCGGTGGCGACGGCGGCGACGTCGACCCCGGCCTCGGCGCAGGCCTCGGCGAGGGTGCGGGCGCCGTGGCAGCAGAAGTCGAGGCCGAGGCCGTCGAGGACCCGGGCGGCCCCCGGGTGGGTCGCGACGAGGTCGCCGAGGCTGGTCGATGCGATGTCGGTCATCCGCTCCTCCTGTGGTGGCCCGAGGCTCCGGGTTCGTGCTTATTTTCTCTAGCTCAGACTAGAGAAAATCAACCGATCCGGCCCAGGGCCGAAGGTCCCGACCCGGGGAGGGCCCGTCAGGACGCGAGCGCGGCGAGCGCAGCCTGGGGACGGTGGCCGGGCTCGTCGACGCCCGGGCGGCAGCGACGCTCCAGCTCGGTGAAGCCCGCTCGGCCCAAGCGCTCCGAGAGCACGTCGGCCGGCCAGTACCAGGCGGTCGTGACCTGGTGGTCGAACGGCACGACCTCGGCGCCGTCGAAGAAGCCGACGACCAGCCGACCCGCCGGCGCCAGGGCCCGCCGCAGCTCGGCGAGCACCCCGTCGAGGTCGTCCGGCGGGAGGTGGATCAGGGAGAACCAGGCCAGCACCCCGGCGACCGAGCCGTCGGGGACCGGGAGCCGGCGCAACGAGGCCAACCCGTAGCGACCGCCGGGATGGGCGGTGCGGGCGTGGTCGACGAACGCGGGCACGACGTCGAACCCCACCGCCGCGACGCCGAGCATACGCAGGTGAGCGGTGAGGTGCCCCGGTCCGCAGCCCGCGTCGAGCACGACCCCCGGCCGGATCGTGAGGTGCCGCTCGATCAGGGCCAGGTCGTCGTCCGACGTCGGCGTGGTGCGGATGAGCTCGACGTACCGGTCCGCCACGGCGCCGTACGCCCGCCCCACCGCCGCCGTGTTCGGGTCCACGGTCGCGTCCACGGGTCGGACACTACGTCCGGCCGGACGCGGACGATCACCGGGGCGGGCCCGGTGATCGCCGTGGGGGTGGGGTTCCGGCGTCGTCCGGCGCCGGTACCGGGTGGGTCATGCGGCGGCGGGAGCGGTGACCGGGGTGGTCGCCGTGCGGCGGTTGTGGCGCCGCAGGTGGACCAGGCCGGCGACGACCAGGATCGCCATGATCCCGGCGCCGACGAAGGCGGCCCAGGCGGCATAGCCGGCGATCTCGCCGATCGTGGCCCAGGCGAAGCTCGACAGCAGGAGCCCCCGCAGGGTCTCGCCCCGGAACAGCGAGTCCCGCTGCGCCTTCAGCTCGTCGGCGGTGGCCTGCAGCTCGGCGATCTCCTCCTCGCTGGCCCCGGCGGCCTTGGCCTCCTCGAC
>DATCLV010000833.1:0-2353 GCA_036563745.1 Acidimicrobiales bacterium
CGGAGGGTGGACGGCGACATCACGTCATTCAACCAGTGCGGCGCACGTGCCGCAGTTCGGGGACCAAGCCGCCCTGGGACAAGGTCCGCAGGGCCCGAACCTCGGCCACGTCGATGATCAGGGCATCGCCGGGTTCTCGCGAGCAGATGTAGGTGACCAGGCAGTCGTCGCAGGCGTCGCTCCCTTGGAGGGCGCACTCGTCACAGTCGATGCGAAGCATGCGACGGACGGTACGGAGCGGGTGTGACAGTGAAGGGCTCGGGCGACCCATCAATCTCACTTGATCTATCTAGCCAGATTGATGTAAGCCTGAAGACGTGCCGAAAGCCCTGGTCGACGAGCTGGTCCCGCCGGCGTTCCTGCAGCTGGCCGGCCATCCCGTGCGGTGGCGGCTGCTGCACGAGCTGGGCCGCAGCGACCGGACCGTGCAGGAGCTGACGGGCCTCCTCGGCCAGCCCCAGAACCTCGTCTCGTACCACCTGGCCCGGCTGCGCGAGGCCCGGCTCGTGGCCGGACGGCGCAGCTCCGCCGACCGCCGCGACACCTACTACACGGCCGACCTCACTCGGATCGGCCGTCTGCTCGGCGACACCGGCGCCGCCCTCCACCCGGGTCTTCGCGCGGGTCCCCACCCGTCCGCGCCGGTCGCAGCGACCGGGGGCGCCGACACCGGCGCCGACGCCAATCCCGAGCCCGACCCCGAACCCGACGGCTCGGCGCCGCAGGCCCGGGTCCTCTTCCTCTGCACCGGGAACAGCGCCCGCTCCCAGATGGCCGAGGCGCTCGCCAAGGTCCGCTCCGGCGGTCGGGTCGACGCCACGAGCGCCGGAAGCCACCCGAAGCCGCTCCACCCCCTCGCCGTCCGGGCCATGCGCGAGGTCCACGGCATCGACATCGCCGGCCACCGGCCGAAGCCGATCGACGAGGTCGCCGACCAGCGCTTCGACCGGGTCGTCAGCCTGTGCGACCGGGTGCGGGAGGTCTGCCCCGAGCTCCCGGGCCAGCCCGAGGCCACCCACTGGAGCATCCCCGACCCGTCCGCCACCGGCCTGGACGGCGAGGACGCCTACCCGACGTTCCGGCAGCTGGCGGTCGATCTGGCCACCCGCGTCGACTTCCTGCTCGCCGCGCTGGCCGCGTCGCCGGCCGAGGCCCCGCCCGCAGCCGCAACCCCGACCTCCATCACCGACGAGGAGAAGCCATGACCGATCCAGAACCCAACGAGATGGTGAGCGTCCGCTACATGGTCGACGACGTCCAGAAGTCCGTCGACTTCTACACCCGCCACCTCGGCTTCGAGGAGCGCTTCAACGCCGCGCCGGCGTTCGCCGACGTCAGCCGGGGCGTGCTCCGGCTCCTGCTCAGCGGCCCGACCAGCTCCGCCGGTCGCCCCATGCCCGACGGCACCAAGCCCGGCCCCGGCGGCTGGAACCGCCTGCACTTCGTCGTCGACGACATCCACGCCGAGGTCGCCCGGCTGCGCGACGCCGGCGTCACGTTCCGCAACGACGTCGTGACCGGCCCCGGTGGGTCGCAGATCCTGCTCGAGGACCCGTCCGGCAACGTCGTCGAGCTGTTCCAGCCCGCCGGCACCTGACCCCGGGGCGGGCGGGCTGGCACAGCGTCCCGCCCCCGACCCGGCTCGGCGACCGCGCTCCCCGCTCAGCGGCGGAGCGCGGCGACCAGCTGGCGGGCGTGCAGCAGGTTGGCCCCCTGGGCCCGGGCGCCCGTGCGCACCCGGTTGTCGCTCGACGCCACCGTCACCGGCCGGTGGGGCGGCAGCTGGGCCACCATGTCGAGCACGACGTCGTCGGCCTCCACCCCCGGCGGCGAGAACCGGACCCGCACCAGCGGCCGCCCCTGCCCCCGCACCAGCGGGGTGTCGACCTCCACCCCGTCGAACACGACCTCGATGGGCGCCGCGGTCCGCAGCGCCTTCTCCTCGAGGGCGGCGAGGAGGCGCCGGCGCTGCTCGTGCAGCGGCACGTCGGGCCAGCCCACCATCGACACGTTGTAGCCGTCGACGAGCAGGAGCATCCCGGGCGCCCGGAGCAGGTGGTCGACCACGTCGACCGCGTCGTCCCGCATGCCCGGCGGGAGCGCGACGGGCGCGCGCCGCCGGGTGGGCGGGGACTCGACGCCGGGTCGACGGCTGGCCGCGACCCGGTCGAGGTCGTCGTCGGGGCCGACCACCGTCGACTCCTCCAGCGCCCGCAGCTCGTCGGCCAGCGCCGCCGCCCGGCGGGCGACGGCGTGGACGGCCTCGTGGAAGCGCTGCAGGTCGCTGGGGTCGCGGGCGGCCTCGGCCGCCAGGTGGTCGGCCAGCTCGGCCCGGGCCCGCTCGGCCTCGACG
>DATCLV010000834.1:0-3962 GCA_036563745.1 Acidimicrobiales bacterium
GCGCCAGTCGGCGAGCAGCTCGACCGTCGCCTTGGTGCGCAGCAGGAACCGCTGCAGCCGCTGCACCAACGCCTCCCCCGCTCCGGCCTCCACATCCAGTAGGAACGCATCGGCGGCCGTCCGGGTCACGCGGCCCCACACGTCGACCCGGCCCGTGGGCTGCAGCACGAACGTCCACGAGGTGGCGCCGACGTCGAGGTCCTCCACGTCCTGGCTGAGCTGGCCCTGCAGGTAGGTCACGGCGTCGGGGCCCGACACCCGGACCACGTCGCGGGGCAGCTCCACGGCGCCCAGCGTGGTGTACAGGTCGAGCAGATCGTCCTCCGGTGCGGTCACCCGCCCAGTGTGGCAGCGCCGCGCGCCGATCCCCGCAATGGTCGCGGGCGGGATCGGTGCGCGGCGCGGGCGCTACGACGGGCGGGGGCCGTGGCTCGTGCGGGCCGCCGTCATCCGGCGGGCGGCGGGCACCGCGGCCAGCAGGGCACGGGCCTTGTTGCGGCACTCGAGGTCCTCGTGCTCGGGCACCGAGTCGGCCACCACGCCCGCCCCGGCCTGGACCGACGCCCGGCCGGCGTCGTCGACCACGAGCGTGCGGATGGCGAGCGCCGTGTCGACGTTGCCGGAGAAGTCGAGGTACCCGACCACCCCGGCGTAGGGGCCCCGCTTGGTGGGCTCCAGGTCGTCGATGATCTGCATGGCCCGCACCTTGGGCGCCCCCGACACCGTGCCGGCGGGCAGCGTGGCCCGGACCACGTCGGCGGCGGTCTTCCCCTCGGCCAGCTCGCCCGACACCTGCGAGGTGAGGTGCATCACGTGGCTGTAGCGCTCCAGCGTCAGGTACTCGTCGACCTGCTCGGTCCCGAAGCGCACCACCCGGCCCACGTCGTTGCGGGCCAGGTCGACCAGCATCACGTGCTCGGCGATCTCCTTCGGGTGCTCCCGCAGCTCCCCGGCGAGGCGGGCGTCCTCCTCGTCGGTGCCGCCCCGGCGCCGGGTGCCGGCGATGGGCCGGGAGATGACCCGCCCGTCGCTCACCCGCACCATCGGCTCCGGCGACGACCCCACCAGCGTGAGGCCCGGCTGGCGCACGAAGTACATGTACGGGCTCGGGTTCACCTGGCGGAGCACCCGGTAGAAGTCGAACGGCTCGGCGCCCAGCTCGAAGTCGAACCGCTGGGACAGCACCACCTGGAAGATGTCGCCGGCGAGGATGTGCTCCCGGGCCGTGGCCACCGCCCGGCAGTACAGGTCGCTGCCCATGGTCGACACGACCTCGGGCAGCGGGTCGTCGGCGGGGTTGCCGAGGTCGACGAGGGGCTCGTCGATCGTGCGGGCACCGTCGCGGGCGAGGTCCTCCAGCCGCCCGACCGCCACGTCGTACAGGGCGTCGAGCTCCGCGTCGGTGGCCCCGGCCGGGGCGATGACGTTGTCGACCAGCACCACCCGCTGCCGCCAGTGGTCGTAGGCGGCGATCTGGCCGATCACCGACACCACCGCGTCGGGGTGGCCCTGGTCGTCCTTGGGGACGTCGGGCAGGTGCTCGACCTCACGGACCACGTCGTAGCCCAGGTAGCCGAGCAGGCCGCCGTGCAGCGGGGGCAGCTCGGGCAGGGCCGGGGCCCGCCACGCCGACAGCACCGCCTCGACGGCGGCGAGGATGCCCTGGTCGCGGGGCACGTTGTCGGGCAGGGTGCCGGTGGTCCGGACGTCGAGGCCCCGGGCGGTGAGCGTGGCGAGCGGGTTGCGGCCGCAGAACGACCACCGGCTCCACCGGGCCTCGCCGTGCTCCACCGACTCCAGCAGGAAGCCCGGCTCGTCGCCCACCAGGCGGGCGAAGGCGGCGACCGGCGTGGTGAGGTCGGCGAGCAGCTCGCGCCACACGGGGATGACCGTGTGGTCGCGGGCCAGGGCGCGGAAGTCGGCGCGGGACGGCTGGACCACGGCGCTACGAGGCCCCGGCGTCGCCGGCGCCGTTGTCGCCGCGAACGCCGTCGTCGGCGGCACCGTTGTCGGCACCGGCGCCGAACGCCCGGAAGAAGCACGAGCGGTTGCCGGTGTGGCAGGCGCCGCCGCCCTGCTGGTCGACCGAGAACAGCAGGGTGTCGCCGTCGCAGTCGTAGTAGGCGGCGCGGATGAGCTGGACCTCGCCGGAGGTCTCGCCCTTCCGCCACACCTCCTTGCGGCTCCGGCTCCAGAACACGGTGCGGCCCTCGGCGAGGCTCAGGCGCAGGGTCTCGTCGGTCATCCACGCCATCATCAGCACCTCGCCCGTCGCGTGGTCCTGCACGATGGCGGGGACGAGCCCGTCGGCGTTGTAGCTGACCTGGGCGAGCTGCGCTTCCGTGACGTCGATGGGGGTCGTGGCGGGCACGGGCGACATGCTACGACGGGGGCCGACACCCCTCGTCATCGTTTTGCCGGCCGTGACGGGACGTGGCCGCCGCTCAGTCGGGCTCGGGGTCGGGGAACTCGGGCGGCCGCCGCTCCACGTAGGCGCGGACGCCTTCCGCGTAGTCGGGCGCGCCCGTCATCTCGCCGAGCAGCGCCTCCGAGCGCGCCACCGACGTGCCCACGTCGTCGTGGAGGTCGGCGTAGAGCTGGCGCTTCGCCACCCGGCTCGACGCCGGCGACACCTCGGTGGCCAGGCGCCGGGCGTAGTCGTAGGTGAACGGCAGCAGCTCGTCGGGCGGCAGGACCTTGTTGACCAGCCCCATCGTCGCCGCCTCCTCGGCGAGCACCACCCGGGAGGACAGCAGCAGGTCGGCGGCGTGGCCGACGCCGACCAGGCGGGGCAGCACCCACGACAGGCCGTACTCGGCGGGCAGGCCGAGGCGGGGCGCCGCGGTGGTGAGCTTGGCGCCCGCCGCCGCGAAGCGGAGGTCGCAGAAGCAGGCCAGCACCAGCCCCACGCCGGCGGCCGGTCCGTTGACCGCGGCGATCACCGGCTTGGCCATGCCGAAGTGGAACGCGAAGGCGTGGTCGAACTCGGGCCGGACCCCGTAGCCGGGCTCGGCCAAGGGCTCCCGGACGCCGTCGTCGTAGGCGCCCGCCTCGGCGTGCTGCTCCAGCGCCTTGGCGTCGGCACCCGCGCAGAAGCCCGGGCCGGCGCCGGTCACGACGATCACCCGCACCCCGGGATCCTGCTCGGCCTGCGCCAGCGCCCACCGGTACTCGGTGTGCATCCGGCCGGTCCAGGCGTTGAGCCGGTGGGGCCGGTCGAGGGTCACGGTGGCGACCCGGTCCGCCACCTCGTAGCGGACGACCTTCAGCTCCACGCGCGCTCGTCCCCGCTGCCTGCCGCGCCCGCCGGCCTACAGGTAGAGGCCGGTGTTGGCGTTCTCGCCCAGGCGCTTCGACGCCACGGCGTGGACGTCGCGCTCGCGCAGGATGACGTACTCGTCGCCCCGCACCTCGACCTCGTACCGGTCCTCGGGGTTGAAGAGCACGTGGTCGCCCACCTGCATGGCCCGTGCGTTCGGGCCGGTCGCCACCACCTCGGCCCAGGCGAGCCGCTTCGACATGTGGGCGGTGGCCGGGATCAGGATCCCGCCGGACGTCCGTCGCTCGCCGTCGTTCCCCGCGACCTTCACGAGGATGCGATCGTTCAGCATCTTGATGGGGAGCTTCTCGTCCCCGTTCGTGCGCACCCCGGACTCGCTGTCGGTCACCCGAACGACCGTACCGCCTGGCCGCGGCGCCAGCTACACCGGGCGGACGGTGACCCCGGCGGCCTGGAGCGCGGCCTTCGCCTCCCGGATGGTGTGCTGGCCGAAGTGGAAGATCGAGGCCGCCAGCACCGCGTCGGCCCTGCCCTCGGTGACGCCCTCCACCAGGTGGTCGAGCGAGCCGACCCCGCCGCTGGCGATCACCGGCACCGGCACCGACTCGCTGATCGCCCGCGTGAGGCCCAGGTCGAAGCCGATCTTCGTGCCGTCGCGGTCCATCGACGTGAGCAGGATCTC
>DATCLV010000836.1:0-2691 GCA_036563745.1 Acidimicrobiales bacterium
GACGCCGAGCTGGAGGGCCCGTGGTCGAAGGGCTGGCAGTTCGCCCTGTCGGGCCCGATCTACGCGGGGACCAACGAGATCCAGCGCAACATCGCCGCCGAGCGGGTCCTCGGCCTGCCCCGGAGGTAGCCGCGGATGCACTTCGGCTTCGACGACGACCAGCTCGCCTTCCGCGACGCGGTCCGCGACCTGCTCGACAAGCAGTGCCCGCCCGAGGTCGTCCGGGCGGCCTGGGAGGGCGACGGCGACCTCGACCGCGGCGTGTGGCGGTCGCTCGACGAGATGGGCGTGCTGACGCTGCTGGCGCCCGAGGCGGCCGGCGGCCTCGGGCTCGACGAGCGGTCGCTGGTGCTGCTCCTGGAGGAGACCGGCCGGGCCGCGCTGCCCCACCCGGTGGTCGACACGGCGGCCGTCGCCGCGCCGCTGCGGGCGCTCGCCGAGCCCGTCCCCACCCCGGCCGGCCGCGATGGCCAGGGCGAGGCGGTCGACGCGGCGACCGCGCCCGGGGTGCCGCTGGTGACGTCGAACCTCGGCGGCCCCAACGTCCCGTGCGCCGCCGACGCCGACCGGTTCCTGCTGCGCCACGGCGACGAGCTCCACCTGGTCGAGCCCGACGGCGTCGCCCTCGAGCCGCTGGCCACCGTCGACGGGGCGCGGCGGGCGGCCCGGCTGCAGTGGGCGCCCAGCCGGTCCACGCTGCTCACCGACGACCCCGCCGCCGTCGAGCTGGCCTTCGACCGGGGCGCGCTCGGCGCCGCCGCCCAGCTGCTCGGCCTCGGGCAGCGGATGCTCGACCTCACCGTCGCCTACGTGCGCGAGCGGGAGCAGTTCGGCCAGCCGATCGGGGCGTTCCAGGCGGTCAAGCACCACCTCGCCGACGCCCTGAAGGAGCTGGCGTTCGCCCGCCCCGCGGTCCACCGGGCCGCGCACTCGATCGCCACGGGGGCCGCCGAGCGGGCGCGGGACGTGTCGATGGCCAAGGCCATGGCGTCGGACGCCGCCCGGTTCGTCGGCCGCCAGGCCCTGCAGTGCCACGGGGCCATCGGCTACACGGTCGAAGCCGACCTGCACCTGTACCTCAAGCGGGCGTGGGCCCTGGCGGCGGCGTGGGGCGACGCCGCCTGGCACCGCGACCGCGTCGGGCGGGCGCTCGGGATCTGAAAGGGGAGTGGGATGGCAGAGGCCTACATCGTGGAGGCGGTCCGGTCGCCGGTCGGGCGGCGGGGCGGCGGCCTGTCGGGGGTGCACCCCGCCGACCTCGGCGCCCACGCCCTGACCGCGCTGGTCGAGCGCAGCGGCATCGACCCCGCCGCCGTCGAGGACGTGGTGTTCGGCTGCGTCGACACCATCGGCGGCCAGGCCGGCGACATCGCCCGCACCTGCTGGCTGGCGGCCGGGCTGCCCGACCACGTGCCCGGCACCACGGTCGACCGCCAGTGCGGCTCGTCGCAGCAGGCCGTCCACTTCGCCGCCCAGGCCGTCCTGTCGGGGACGATGGACGTGGTGGTGGCGGGCGGCGTGCAGCAGATGTCGCAGATCCCGATCTCGGCGGCGATGCTCACCGGCCAGCAGTACGGCTTCGACGACCCGTTCTCGGGCTCGACCGGCTGGCGCGACCGCTACGGCACGCAGGAGGTGTCGCAGTTCCGGTCGGCCGAGATGATCGCCGCCAAGTGGGACATCTCCCGCGACGACATGGAGGAGTTCTCGGTGGGGTCGCACGAGAAGGCGATCCGCGCCCGGGCCGAGGGCCGCTTCGACGCCGAGATCGCCCCGCTGGGCGACGTCGCCGCCGACGAGGGCCCCCGGGAGCCCAACTGGGAGAAGATCCGCTCGCTGCCTCCGCTGACCGAGGGCGGTCGGGTCACCGCGGCGTGCTCGTCGCAGATCTCGGACGCTGCGGCGGCGCTGCTGATCGTCAACGAGCAGGGCCTGCGCGACCACGGGCTGACGCCCCGGGCCCGGATCCACCACCTGTCGGTGCGGGGCGACGATCCGGTGTGGATGCTCACGGCGCCCATCCCCGCCACCGCCCACGCCCTGGCCAGGACCGGCATGTCGATCGACGACATCGACCTGGTGGAGATCAACGAGGCCTTCGCGTCGGTCGTGCTCGCCTGGCTGAAGGACACCGGGGCCGACCCGGCGAAGGTCAACGTCAACGGCGGGGCCATCGCCCTCGGCCACCCGCTGGGCGCCACCGGGGCCCGGCTCATGACCACGCTCCTCCACGAGCTGGAGCGCACGGGGGGCCGGTGGGGCCTCCAGACGATGTGCGAGGGCGGCGGCCAGGCCAACGTGACGATCATCGAGCGCCTCTGACGCACCGACGCTCGGACGTGCTGACGCCCCGGGCCCGCTTCGCCCGGGGATGCCGCCCGCCGGTCAGGGCAGGCGGTGGAAGGCGATCGCCGCCGCGGTCGCCACGTTCAGCGAGTCGACCCCCGGGGCCAGCGGGATGCGGACGCGGACGTCGGCGGCCGCCAGCGCGGCGTCGGAGAGCCCCGGGCCCTCGGCGCCCAGCAGGAACACGAGCCGGGAGGGCGGGTCGGCGGCCAGCTCGTCGATCGTCACCGCCCCGGGCGCCGGGGTCAGCGCCACGATCGTGAACCCGGCGGCCCGCACGTCGTCGAGGCCCGCCGGCCAGCGGTCGGCCGGGAACCGGGCGAACGGCACGTGCAGCACGTGGCC
>DATCLV010000837.1:0-4177 GCA_036563745.1 Acidimicrobiales bacterium
CCCGCCAGGACCCCGACGGCTGGCGCTGGAAGATCGACCCCTCCATGCGCATGGGCGGCTTCGGCCCCTGGCGGCCCGAGTGGGCCATGCGGCGCCTGTCCCTGCTGGGGATGCCCGTGCTGGCCGTGCTCGGCATGGAGCCCGAGCTGATGGGGTGGGGCACCCTGCCCGAGGACGTCGAGGAGAACCTGCCGCCCGACGGCCGCCTCGTCGCCCTCGACGGCGCCGGCCACTTCGTCCACATCGAGCAGCCCGAGCGCGTCGCCGACATCGTCCTCGACTTCCTCGAGGAGGGGCCGGTGCGGCCCGACCGCCGCCGGCCCAAGGAGCCCGTGCTCCTCCGCCACAACCGCGTGCAACTGGCCCTCCACCAGCTCCGGGAGGGGGAGGGGCGGCCGCTGCTGCACCTCCACGGCCTCGGCGAGGAGTCGCCCACCATCGTGCCCGACCACCTCGAGGCCTGGCCCGGGCCGGTGTGGGCGCTCGACTTCACCGGCCACGGCGCCTCGACCGTCCCCGCCGGCGGCGGCTACTTCGCCGAGGTGCTGATGGGCGACGCCGACATGGCCCTCGCCCACCTGGGGCAGGCCACCGTGTACGGCCGCGGTCTCGGCGCCTACGTCGCCCTGCTCATCGCCGGCGCCCGCCCCGACCTCGTCCGGGGTGCCATCCTGGACGACGGACCCGGCCTCCACGGGGGCGGCACCGAGCCCGGCGACCCGTACGTCACGCCCGAGCCGCTGCCCCGCACCGGGCCCCCCGACCCCTACGCCCTGCTCGAGCTGACCCGCGACGTGCGCCCCACCGACTACGCCACCACCTTCGCCCGCCAGGCCGCCACGCTCTCCGGCCTCGACATCGCCATCGCCGTGGTCGGCGCGGTGCGGCCCCCGTGGCTGGAGGCGGTCGCCAAGGAGCCCGGCGTGCAGGAGCTGAGCCGCTCCGCCGCGCTCGAGCTCTTCGCTTGACGCTCACGACCGACGAGGCGCCGCCCACCGGGTCGGCCACCTGGCGGGCCGACGGCGCGCTCGTCGGCGCGGCGTTCCTGTTCGGCACCACGTTCGTGGTGGTGAAGGACGCGGTCGCCGAGGTCGACCCGCTGCCGTTCCTGGCCGTGCGGTTCTCGATCGGCGCGGCGGCGCTGGCGCTGGCGTCCCGGCTCGGCCTCTCGGCGCCGGCGCCGGTCCCCTCGGGAGCCGGCGACGCACCGGCGCCCGGCATCGTCCGGCACGGCGTCGTGGCGGGCCTCGCCCTGTGGGCCGGCTACGTCCTGCAGACCGTCGGCCTCCAGTACACCGACCCCAGCACCTCCGCGTTCCTCACCTACATGCTGGTGGTGGTCGTCCCGCTGCTGAACCTCGTGTTCCTCCGGCAACCGCTCCAGTGGGCCACCGGGGCCGGCATCGTCATCGCCGTCGCCGGGCTCGTCCTGCTCACCGGCGGGGCGTCCGCCGGGCTCGGCCGGGGCGAGGTGCTGACGCTCGGGTGCGCGGTCGGCTTCGCCGTCCACATGCTGATCCTCGGGCAGACCGCCGCCCGCCACGACCCGGTGCGGTTCACCGCCGTGCAGCTCGCCACGGTCGGCGCCGCGTCGGCGGTGCTCGCCACCGTCGACGACCCGGGCAACGTCGTCTTCGGTGGCGCCCCGCTGGTCGCCGCCGCCCTCACCGGCGTGTTCGCCACCGCGCTGGCGTTCCTCGCCATGGTGTGGGCGCAGCGGTCGGTGTCGCCGTCGCGGGCGGCGCTGATCCTCCTCACGGAGCCCGTGTTCGCCGCCGTGCTCAGCTGGATCGACGGCGACCCGCTGAGCGCCACCGGCGCGCTCGGGGGCGCGCTGATCCTGGTCGCGGTGGTCGTGGCCGAGGTGCTGCCCGCCCGCGCCGCCACCCGTCGCCCCGCCGCCTGACCAGCAGGTCAAGGTAAGGTCGAGGCAGCACTACCGGAGTCGCGAGCAGAACGCGGCGTGAAGGGGGGTTGGATGGCGGACCCGAAGAAGCCGAGAGCACCGTTCGCCCCGTGGGACCGGCGCGAGCTGCCCGGGATCTTCTCCGTCGAGGAGTCGGCCCGCCGGGTCGGCAACTACAAGTGGATCGAGATGAAGCTCTTCGAGGTGCTCGGCGGATGGGTCGCCACCGTGCCCGAGCTCGACGTGAAGATGCGCCTCGGCACCCACTGCTACCACCACGCGTGGCACGCGGAGCTGTTCCACAAGCGGCTCCCCGAGCTGCGGGAGATGAACCCGGACCGGCTCACCCTGCCCGCCAACGACGAGCTCGTCGCCTTCGTCGACGCCCTCACCGAGCCCGAAGCCCCGGAGCTGACCATCGAGAAGCTGGTCGGCGTCTACCGGGTGCTGATCCCGCACAAGATCGCCGCCTACACGTACCACCTCAACAACACGTCCACGATCACCGACGCGCCCACGATCCGGTCGCTCAAGTTCATCCTCCAGGACGAGCTCGACGACTGGCGCGACGGCGAGATGCTGCTGCAGTCGTTGCTCGAGACCCCCGAGGAGGTCGACCGCGCCGCCGCCCACCAGGCCAAGCTCGAGAAGCTGCTGGTGGCCGCGGGTGGCATCGCCGGCCCCGGCACCCTCGGGTCGAGCGTCGCCGGCAACGGTGCAGCTGCGCCCGACACGCAGGAGGCACTGCCATGAGGAGGACCTTGCCCGTCGAGGACCTGGCGCGGGACGAGCGGTTCGTGCGCGTGCCGATCACCGCCCGGCTGACCGACGGGCGCCAGGTGCCCAAGCCCGCCGCCGGCCAGCGCCGCAACGGCGGCCGGCTCACCCCGGACCGCGCCGACTCGCCCGACGCCGCCCGCGTCCTGATGCACGGCATCTTCATGGGCGAGGTCCAGGCCCTGGAGGGCGCCGGGCGCACGTGCTGGGACTTCGACACCGAGAGCAGGAGCCGGAAGAAGCGGGCGGCCGCGGCAGGCGACGGCGGCGGGACCGACGCCGCCGCCTCGGCGCCGGCCTCGGCCTCGGCGTCCCCCGAGACCGCGGCCGAGGTCCCCGAGGTGCCGTTCGAGCTGAAGCTCGACATGGCCCGCCAGTGCTGGGACGAGGCCCGCCACACCGAGATCTCCGTCAAGCTCGCCGAGCACATGGGCACCGGGATCGGCGAGTTCGCCGAGGCCACCTTCCTCTACGAGGCGGCCTGCAACCCCGACCCGGTCCTGCGCCTCACCGGCGTCAACCGGGCGCTCGAGGGTCTCGCCATCGACGTGTTCAACACGATGCGCGAGTTCGGCGAGGTGTCCGGCGACCCGGTGCTCGAGTTCTGCGAGGACTGGATGCTCGCCGACGAGGTCACCCACGTGAAGATGGGGTCCGACTGGCTCCGCAGGCTGACCGAGGACGACCCCGAGCGGCGCGAGCGGGCCCTCGAGTTCCAGCGCGTCGTCGACCGGCTGTTCAGCCTGGGCGGCTTCCGGGGCGAGGAGGAGGACAGCCCGGTGCGGCTGGCCCGCCGCTTCCGGGAGCTGGCCGGGTTCGACACCTCCGAGATCGACGAGCTGGCCGACGTGGCCGCGGCCGCCCGCCGCGACGCCGAGGCCCAGATCGCCCAGAACCGAGCGGCAGCCACGTCGTCGTGACCGGCACGACGCAGGGCGGCGTCGCCTCGGGGGTCCCCGAGGGGGTCGACGACGGCGACGCGATCGACGTCTCGTCGGTGACGGTCGTCCCCGACACGTTCACGCTGGTCGACTACGACGCCGGCGAGATCGCCACGGTGGCGGCCCGGGTGTGGCGCCAGGTCGGCCTCCCGGCCGGCGCACCGCTGCGCATCGAGGTCGACGAGACCACGCCGCTCGGCCGGGCGTGGGTGGCGAGCGCCGAGCCGACCGTGCTCGGCGTCGAGAGCGGCGCGCTGGAGCACAACCACCGCCCCCGCCAGTTCGACCCGCTGGCGGCCGCCCAGCTGTTCGGGCGCCTGCTGCTGCGGGTGCGTGACCGGCTCGATCCCGCCTTCGGCGACCCGCCGGCCGACGACGACCTGTCGCTGCCGCTGGCGGCGGCGTGGGACGCCTACTGCGTGGGCCGGGTCCGGCGGCTCGGCTACCCGGACCAGCGCCAGCGGCGGCTCTACCAGTTCCGGGTGCGGCACGGGTTCACCGACGTGGGCGACGCCGCCTTCGAGCGCCTGTGGACCGCCGACTCGCTCACGTG
>DATCLV010000125.1:0-3693 GCA_036563745.1 Acidimicrobiales bacterium
GACTACGACCCCCGCTACGAGCCGCAGCTCGACGACCCGCCGCTACCGGGCGAGCACGAGGGTCGCCCGGCCCGCGACCCGGGCGACCTCGGCCCCAAGCTCCCCCACCTGCCGGGCCTGAACGGCTTGCGGGCGCTGGGCCTGCTGGCCGTCCTGGTGACCGCCCACGACGTCGACCTGCTGCAGGGCGGCTTCCTGGGCATCTCCAGCGTCTTCACGCTGTCGGGCTTCCTGATGGCGACCCTGGCGCTGGCCGAGTGGTCGCAGACCAGCAACATGCTGCTCGGCCGGTTCTGGGACCGCCGGGCCCGCAACATCCTCCCGCCCTACCTGGCCGTCGTCGCCTTCGTGGTCGTGCTCCAGGTGGCGATGCGGGTCGGCTCGGTGCCGACGTTCCGGGGCGACATGTTCGCCGCCCTCGGGTTCGTCACCAACTGGCGCCTGGCGTTCCCGTCCGAGGGGTTCGCCAGCAGCTTCACCGAGCTGTCGGCGACCACCCACCTGTGGCCGGTGTCGATCACCGTCCAGGTGTACCTGGTGTTCCCGCTGGTCTTCATGCTGTTCATGCTGGTCACCGGCCGGCAGTGGCGGACCTCGGGCTACGCGTTCGCGGTGCTGGCGGCGCTGTCGTTCGGGATGGCGTGGACGCTGGCGGGCACCACCGACGACCGCCGGCTCGCCTACTACGGCACCCACACCCGGGCCGGCGAGCTGCTGGTCGGCGTGGTGCTCGCCTACCTGGTGCTGACGCCGGGCTTCCGGTCGCTGCTCTCCAAGCCGCTGGCGATGAAGATCGTCCGCAACGGCGCCGCCGGGGCGCTGGTGGCGCTCGTCGCCCTGTGGTTCCTGGTGGCGCAGGACAGCAGCTCGCTGTTCCGGGGCATCACGCTGCTCAACGCCCTGCTCACCGCCTGGGTGATCCTGGCCGTGACGATGCCGGGCCCGGCGGCGTCGATCCTCGGGTTCGCGCCGCTGCGGCACCTGGGCGAGATCAGCTACGCGTCGTACCTGTTCCACTGGCCGCTCTACCTGCTCCTCACCGAGGACCGGCTGGGCCTGTCGGGCGTGGCGCTGCTGGGCGTCCGGCTGGGGGCGACGCTGGCCGCGGGCGCCCTCTCGTACTGGGCGATCCAGGGGCCGTTCCGCCTGCAGATCGTGAAGGTGCAGCCGGCCCGGGTCGGCGCCGGGCTCGTCGGGTGCGCCGCCGTGCTGGCCGCCGCGGTGTTCGTGCTGCCGGTCAACCCGCCGGCCAACATCAGCCTGACCGTCGACGACGGCCGCGGCCCCGGCGATCTCGAGGTCGTCGAGCCGGTCAGCGGCGAGCCGGTGGCCCGGGTGCTGCTGGTGGGCGACGAGGCCGCCGGCAGCCTGGCGTCGGGCTTCGCCTCGTGGAACCAGAACCCCGACCACGAGGACGAGCAGTTCCTGGTCGACACCCACGTCACCGAGAACTGCCCGCTGGGCGGCTCCGGCGTGCGGCGCGACCTCGGGGTCGAGATCGAGGCGTCGCTCGAGTGCGAGGCCTGGCGGCCCCGGCTCCCGAAGATGCTCGACGCCGCCGACTACGACGTGATCGTCGTCGTCATGGGCGGCGCCGACCTGGGCGAGCGCAAGATCGGCCGCCACTGGCAGCACCTCGGCGACCCCGCCTACGACGTCTGGATGGCCCAGCAGATCGACGGCCTGGCCGACGTGCTGTCGGGCAACGACGTCCCGGTCCTGTGGTCCACCTACCCGCACATGCGGAAGGTCGACCCCGACCGGCCGGACAACCAGTGGACCGACTACGACGACAACGACCCCCACCGGGTCGACCGCCTCAACGAGCTGATCCGCTCGACGGTGGCCGCCCGCGACGGGTTCGAGATCGTCGACCTGACCGCCTGGCTGTTCGAGATCCCCCGGGGCGAGTTCAACAGCGAGTTCCGGGTGGGGGCGACGTTCACCGAGCCCGGAGCGCAGGCGGCGGTCGAGTGGCTGGCGCCGCAGGTCCTGGAGGCCACGGGCGCGTCCTCGTCCGACGAGTGAGCACCTTCCACCTCACCCAGGAGGTCGCCGCGCCGGTGGCCACCGTGTGGGCCGACCTGGCGAACCTCGCCTCGCACGTGGAGTGGATGGCCGACGCCGCGTCGATCACGTTCGTCGGCGACCGGCGCCAGGGCGTCGGCACCCGCTTCGACTGCGTCACACGGGTGGGCCCGCTCCGCACGGTCGACCGGATGGAGGTCACCCGGTGGGACGAGGGGAACGAGCTCGCCGTCCGCCACCAGGGCCTCGTCCGGGGCGAGGGCACGTTCACGCTCCGCCCGCTGGGCGACGACCGGACCGAGCTGGCGTGGCGCGAGGACCTGCGGTTCCCGTGGTGGCTCGGCGGGCCGGTGGCCGGGCTCGCCGCGGCACCGGTGCTCCGGCGCCTGTGGCGGGGGAACCTCGTCCGGTTCGCCGAGCGGTTCGCCGGCGGCTGACCCGTGGCCGACCGGGGCCGACACCGCCCGGTCGACCCGACGCTCGGCGTCAGACCGGGTTCGAGCCCAGGTAGAGGCAGCCGGCGAACAGGCCGGCGGCCAGCACCCCGCACAGCACCGTGCCGACGGTCTTCCCGATCGGGCCGGTCCGCTCCAGCTCGAACAGCAGCCACCCGCCGACGAGGCCGGCGATCAGGCCGCCCACGTGGCCGCCCACCGAGATGTAGCGGGCGGCGACGAACGTGAAGAGCAGGTTGAGGCCCAGGAGCTGGGGGATGCCGGTGCTGAACGGGTCGATGCCCCGCGACCGGAACGCCAGCACCGCCGCGCCCATCAGCCCGAACACGGCCCCCGAGGCGCCGACGGTCGGCTGGTCCCAGCTGATGACCAGCACCAGGAACGACCCGCCGAGCAGCGACAGGAAGTAGAGCGCCAGGAACCGGACGCGGCCCAGCGCCGGCTCCAGCAGCAGGCCCAGCTGGTACAGCAGCACCATGTTGAAGCCGATGTGGATGAGCCCCGAGTGGACGAACCCGGCGGTGACCGGCCGCCACCAGTCGCCGTCGCCGACCAGGGGGCCGTAGAGCGCCCAGTCGGCGCCGAGCTCGCCGAGGCCGTCGACGGTGCCGCTGAGGAGGTCGATCAGGAACACCACGACGTTGAGCGCGATGAGCGCCGCCGTGACGTAGGGCGTCGTGCCGAGCGACCGGGCCGTGACCACCTTCTGTTGCCCGCCCCGGGCGCACTCGGGGCAGTGGAAGCCGACCGACGCCTGACGCATGCAGTCGGGGCAGATGGGTCGCTCACAGCGCTGGCACCGGACGCCTGCCCGCCGGCTGCCGTGGCGGTAACAGGTCTGGACGTCCGTAGCCACAGTGCGACCACGCTACCCGCGATCCGCGCCCTCGCCCGGCCGCCGGCGGGCCGCCGTCCGGTCGCCGTGCGGCCTCCGTTCGGCCGCATCGCCGGGCGAGCAGGGCCGGGTCACACGGCCGACGTCACACCGCGAGGCCGAGGATCTGGGTGAGCGGGCGCAGCGTCTCGCGGATGCCGGGGTCGGCGCGCGCCGCGTCGCCGGTGACGGCTTCGTAGGCCCGCTCCTGGGCGGTGCCGAAGTCGACCGGGACGCCGAGCTCGCGGGCCAGCTGCACCATCCCGACCGCGGCGCCCACCGTCGCCTCGCCGGGATCGGCGGCGGCCTCGTCGACCGCGGCGACGAGCGCCCGGC
>DATCLV010000842.1:0-7774 GCA_036563745.1 Acidimicrobiales bacterium
CGGCGATGGCGTCGGCCTCGTGCTCGCCGTCGGTCAGGTACAGGCGGCCCTCGAACCGGTGGGCCAGCACGTAGGCGTAGCCCTGGTCGGGACCGGGGTTGCCGAGGCGGGGGCCGAGGGGCTGGCGGCCCGGCAGCTCGCGCGGCCGGTCGGCCACCCAGGAGCCCGGCCGGCGCGGCGGCGACGCGTAGCTACGGACGCGCTGGACGGCGGGCTGGGGGACGTACTCGGGTGCGGCCACGGCGAGACCTTATTGCGTCACGAACGGGACTGGCACCATTGGGGTTACCCCTACCCAGGGGTTTCAGGGCCGCTCCATGTTCACCGCCACCACCGATCCGTAGGGTGCTCCTCGTGCTCCGTGACCTGCTCCGCCCGTGGCGCCGCCGCCAGACCTGGTGGGACCTCGTCCACCTGGTCCTCGACGTGTTCGTCGGTGCGGCCACGTTCACCGCGGTGGTCACGGTCGGCTTCGTGAGCGGCATCATGCTGCTCGTCCCGTTCCTGTGGCCGTTGGCCGCCGTCGGGTTCTGGTTCCTGTTCGCCCTCGGCCGGTTGATCGGCTGGAGCGAGCGCTCCCGCTTCCGCTCGCTCCTCGGCCTCGACCTGGCCGACCCCGTCCCGCCCCTGCAGGGGTCCAACCCGTGGCGCCGCTTCCTGGAGCGCTTCCGCGACTGGGCCCGCTGGCGCGAGCTGGTCCACGGCCTGGTCCTGCTGCCGGTCGGCCTCTTCACCTCGCTGCTCACCCTCGCCGCCTGGTGCGTCCCGGTGGCGCTCATCGGCCTGCCGCTCTACGTCGACGAGCTCCCGGGCGACGAGGCGCGGTTCGGCCTGTTCAGCATCGGCACGGAGCAGCAGCCGGGCGTCTGGCTCCTGGCGGTCGCCGGGGTCGTCGGTCTGGTCTTCCTCGCCCCGTGGATCACGGTCGGGCTGGCCCGGGCCGACGCGTGGATCGCCCGCCACCTGCTCAGCCGCCCCGAGTCGGAGCTGGTGAAGGCCCGGCTCGGCGAGCTCGAGGTCAGCCGGTCGGCGGCCGTCGACAGCGCCGAGGCCGAGCGCCGCCGCATCGAGCGCGACCTCCACGACGGCGCCCAGCAGCGGCTGGTGGCGCTGGCCATGGGCCTGGGCGCCGCCCGGGAGCGGCTGGAGAGCGACCCCGAGCGGGGCCGCCAGCTGGTCGCCGAGGCCCACGAGGAGGCCAAGGCGGCGCTGAAGGACCTGCGCGACCTGGTGCGGGGCATCCACCCCGTGATCCTCGAGGACCGTGGGCTCGACCCGGCGCTGTCGGCCGTGGTCGCCCGCTCCCCCGTGCCCGTGACCCTCAACATCGAGATCGACGAACGACCGCCGCCCGCCATCGAGAGCACCGCCTACTTCGTGGTGTCCGAGGCGCTCACCAACGTGGCCCGCCACGCCGAGGCCAACCGTGCCGAGGTCAGCATCGTGCGGGCCGGTGACCGGCTGGTCATCGAGGTGCGCGACGACGGCCGCGGCGGTGCCGACGCCTCCAAGGGCTCGGGCCTCACCGGCCTGCGCAACCGGGTGGCCGGCCACGGCGGGACGCTCGACGTGATCAGCCCCGAGGGCGGGCCGACCACGCTGCTCGTGGAGCTGCCATGCGGATCGTGATCGCCGAGGACTCGGTGCTGCTGCGGGCCGGGCTCACCCGCCTCCTGGTCGACGCCGACCACGAGGTCGTGGCCACCGTGGGCGACGCCGACGCCCTGCTGGAGGTGGTGGAGCGCCACGAGCCCGAGCTGTGCGTGGTCGACGTGCGCATGCCGCCGACCCACACCGACGACGGGCTGCGGGCCGCCCTGCAGATCCGTGAGCGCTGGCCGGCGATCGGCATCCTCGTGCTGTCCCAGTACGTGGAGGAGCGCTACGCGACCGAGCTGCTGGCCGGCGCCGCCGAGGGCGGGCTGGGCTACCTCCTCAAGGACCGCATCGCGGAGGTCGCCGAGTTCCTGTCGGCGGTGTCCCGGGTCGGCGAGGGCGGTGCCGTGCTCGACCCGGAGGTCGTCGCCCAGCTCCTGGCCCGGACCCGGCGGCGCGACCCGCTCGACCGGCTGTCGCCCCGCGAGCGGGAGGTGCTGAGCCTCATGGCCGAAGGTCGTACGAACGCCGCCATCGCCCGCGCCCTGGTGGTGAGCGACGGCGCCGTCGAGAAGCATGTCAGCAACATCTTCACCAAGTTGGACCTACCGCCCACCGAGCACGATCACCGTCGGGTGCTGGCCGTGCTGCGGTGGTTGGAGTCGTGATGCGCAGCCTCTGGCGAATCGGCGGGACGGTCCTGACCGTGCCCCTCCTGATGATCGGCGTGGTGCAGGTGGTGATCCTCGTGGCCCACGAGACCCGCACCATCGAGAGCACGTTCCCCGCCGCCGACCTGGGGCTCGTCGAGATCGACGGCGAGGCCGGCGGCCGGGTCGAGGTGGTCGGGACCGACGCCGACGAGGTGCGGGTCGTCGCCACGATCGACCACGGCCTCCGCCGCACGGGTTACGGGGAGCGGATCGAGGGCGACCGGCTGGTCCTGTCCAGCTCGTGCCCCATCGTCGGGTCGACGTTCTGCCGGGTGCACATCCGGGTGGAGATGCCGGCCTCGCTGCCCCTCATCGTCAGCAACGACGCCGGGTCGATCGTCGTGAGCGACATCGACGCCGACGTCGACCTGCGCACCGACGCCGGCAGCGTCGAGGCCACCCGCATCGGCGGCACCCTGCAGGCCCGTAGCGACGCCGGCAGCGTCACCGGGGTCGGGCTCCGCAGCGCCCACGTGACCGCCGACAGCGACGCCGGCAGCGTCAGCCTCGACTTCGCCCGGGCGCCGACCGCGGTGGCTGCGACGTCCGACGCCGGGACGGTCGAGGTGGTCGTCCCGCCCGACGGCGAGGTCTACAAGGTGACCGCCGACAGCGACGCCGGCAACGTCACCACCGCTGTCGCCACCGCCCCCGACGCCGACCGCACGATCGTCGCCACGAGCGACGCGGGCTCGGTGCACGTGCGCTACGCCACCACGGGCTGAGCGCTCCCAGGTCCGACGGCCGCTTCGGTCTCCGCCGCCGAGGCGGCCGTCGCGCGTCCCGGGCACGGTCCCGGACGGGCTCCGGGCCGGCCGCCGATGGGGGCACGGCGGGCGGGAGCGGTCGTCGGCGCGCGCGACCTGCCCGATGGCCGGCGGGGGAGCGCACCGTCGACGTCGGCCGGCGGCGACACGGGCGCGGGGCTCCCCGAACGCGTGCCCTTGACTGTCACAGGGCGCGCCTACCCTGGCGTCGATGGTCGATGTCCCTCGTCTGCGCTTCGCCCCGTCGCCCACGGGCTACCTGCACGTCGGCTCGGCGCGGGCCGTGCTGTTCAACTGGCTGGTCGCCCGCCGCACCGGTGGGGAGATGCTGCTGCGCATCGAGGACACCGACGCCGAGCGCAACCGCCCGGAGCTGACCGACAACATCCTCGAGACGATGGAGTGGCTCGGCCTCGGGTGGGACGGTGAGCCGGTCCACCAGAGCCGGCGGCTCGACCTGTACCGCGACGCCGCCGAGAAGCTGCTGGCCGCCGGCCGGGCCTACTGGTGCGACTGCACGGCCGAGCAGGTGCAGGCCCGGGCCAAGGAGCGGGGCGGCCCGCCGGGCTACGACGGGTTCTGCCGCGAGCGGGGCCTGGAGCGGGGTCCCAACACGGCGCTGCGGTTCCGGACGCCCGACGAGGGCACCACGTCCTTCGACGACATCGTGCGGGGCCACGTGGCGTTCGAGAACGCCGTCCTGGAGGACTTCGTGCTCCTCCGGTCCAGCGGCATGCCGACGTTCCTCCTGCCCAACGTGGTCGACGACGCCGACATGGGCATCACCCACGTGGTCCGGGGCGAGGAGCACGTCAACGGCACCCCGAAGTACCTGTTGCTGAGCGAGGCGCTGGGCCTGGGCTACCGGCCGGTGTTCGCCCACCTCCCGGTGCTGGTCAACGCCCAGCGGAAGAAGCTGTCGAAGCGGCGCGACTCGGTGTCGGTGGCCGACTTCCGGGCCGAGGGGTACCTCCCCGAGGCGATGGTGAACTACCTGGCGCTGCTCGGCTGGGGCCCGCCCGACGGCGTCGAGATCCGGCCGCTGTCGGAGATCGTCGAGCTGTTCCGGTTGGAGGACGTCAACTCGTCGCCCGCGTTCTTCGACGTGAAGAAGCTGCAGGCCTTCAACGCCGAGTACATCCGGGCGCTCGACGCCGACACGTTCGTCGAGCGGGCGCGCCCCCACTTCACCCACGGCGACGCCACCACCGAGGTGCTGCGACCGATGGCCGAACTGGTGCGCGACCGGGTGCGCCTGCTGTCGGAGGTCGAGCCGATGGTGGCGTTCCTGCGCGACGACGAGGTCCAGGTCGACGACGACTCGTGGCAGAAGGGCGTCGTGAAGCTGGGTGATCGTGGGGTCGCGATGCTCGAGGCCGCGCACCGGCGCCTCGGGTCGTGCGAGTGGGACCGCGACGCGATCGAGGCGGCCCTGCGGGAGGCCGCGGTCGAGGCCGGCTTCGTGAACCCCGAGGGGCACGCCCAGATGTCGAAGGCGCAGAGCCCGGTCCGGGTGGCCACCACCGGTCGGTCGGTGGGCCCGCCGCTGTTCGAGTCGCTGGTCGTGCTGGGGCGGGAGCGGACGCTCGACCGGCTGGAGAAGGCGCGCGAGCGGTTGTGATCGGCATGGCTCGCTCCCGGCCGGCTCCCGAGACGACGGAGCCGGGGCCAGGGCGAGCACGCCGCGCCGTCGACAGCATCGGCGCGCTGCGCGACAAGAAGGGCCGGCGGCGGCTCTACGTGAAGATGGTCGGGGTCGCCGGCGTGCTGATGCTCGGCTACCTGGCCGTCACGTTCGTCCAGGTGTGGTGGGCGAGCCGGCAGGACGGGGCGCGGGAGGCCGATGCCGTGGTGGTGCTGGGGGCCGCCCAGTACGACGGCCGGCCGTCGGAGGTGCTGCGGGAGCGGCTCGACCACGCCCTCGAGCTGTACGAGGCGGGGATGGTCGAGGTGATCGTGGTCACCGGCGGCAAGCAGGAGGGGGACCGCTTCACCGAGGCCTACACCGGCTACCTGTACCTGCGGGAGCGCAACGTGCCGGAGGAGGCGCTGCTGACCGAGGTGCAGGGCCGCAACAGCTGGGAGTCGATCGCGGCGGCGGCCCGGATCCTGCGCGACCGGGGCTGGACCGATGCCGTGATGGTCACCGACGGCTACCACGCCCTGCGGGTCGACGCGATCGCCGACGAGCTCGGCCTCGACGCCTCGGTGTCCCCCAGCCGGCCGGGCGGGTCGCTGAAAGACCTGGTCAAGGAGACTGGCGCGGTGGCCCTCGGCCGTGTCGTAGGATTCCGTCGCCTCGTGGATGTCGATGACAGGATCGACAACCGGATCGTCTCGCAGGAGTAGTCCCGGAGCCGATAGTCTGGCGCTTCCACCTTTCGGGGGTGGTGTAATCGGCAACACAACTGGTTCTGGCCCAGTCATTGGGGGTTCGAGTCCTCCCCCCCGAGCGCTAGAGAGGCCCAGGGCATAGCCCTGGGCCTCGCCGCGTCCCACCCGAGCGCACACATGCCGGACCGCCAGCCCCGCCGGTTTTTCCGGTGCGCCCGCACCTACCTCATCACCGGCGGAACCGGAGGTGTCGGCCTCCCGTGGCCCGCTGGCTGGCCGACCGCCGCGCCCCGACACTCGCCCGCCAACATCGGCGAATGTGCCGAGTGGTGCTGGCCGTCATGGCCGTGGCCGCATGTGGTTCCGACAACCCGACGGTAGATGCCGACGCCTCGGCGCAGTCTGCTGTCGATGACAGCTCGCCGCCACCGACCGAAATGCTGGCATCGATTGGCAGGGCCTGAACACCAACACGCCAGAGGTCGTTGCCGCTATCGAGGCTTGCGATGTTGATCCCCCTGTTCCGGACGCCGTGCCCGATGCGGATGGCGACGCCAGGTTCGATGCCTTGATGGCAGCCAACTTCGCCTGCCAGGAGGAACACGGGTTCCACCCGCAGATCACTGAAGAAGGTGTCGAGATGGATGGACCCGGCGCTGTCTACACCTATCCCCCAGAGGAAATCGCGTCGGCCGAGCTCGCAGAGGTCCAGGCTCGCTGCTGGGAAGAGGCCGAGCAGCTCGTCGGCGGTGACGCTGACGATTGATCGGCGTCGAGGCCGTCGGCGGCGTGGCGTCGGTCGCGGACCGGGCTCCCCCGGGGAGCGGCGGGGGAGCCCGGTGGACCCGGCGGGCCGGGTGCGGTGGTCGGGGTCGGGGTTTGGTCAGCGGAGGCCGGTGTGGAAGCCCTCGCGCCAGGTGGGGTGCTCGGGGAGCCAGTCGAGGACCCTCTTGGCCTTGAGGTTCGAGGCGCCGCGGAGCTCGGTCATGGCCATCACCGCGGCCTCGCCGGCGAGGAGGCGGCCGAGCCAGCGGGGGACCCGGCGGGGGCGCTTGGCCCCGACGGCCTCGGCGAGGACCGGGAGCCACTCCGACACCGGCGCCGGCTCGTCGTCCACGACGTTGAACACCCCGCCCGGCCCGTTCTCGATCGCGGCGACCGTGGCGGTGGCGGCGTCGTGGATGTGGATGAACGACCAGATGCCGCCGCCGTCGCCGACGATGGGGAACTGGCCCTTGCGGAGCAGCTCGACCTGGCTGCCCAGCGGCTCCAGCGCCACCGAGGTGCCCGGGCCGTAGAACCAGCCGTACCGGAGGACGACGCCCTCGGTCCACGCGGCGCCCAGCACCGCCGTCTCCAGGTGGCGCAGCGCCTCCATGCCCGACCGCATCACCTTCGGCGGGGTCTCGTCGAGCCGGTCGTCCTCCGACTTCACCGGCCCGCCGCTGCGCTCGTACGGCACGGCGGCGTTGGCCTGGGCCACGAACCGCTTCACACCGACGGCCCGGGCGGCGGCCAGCAGGTGGTCGGTGCCCTCGGTGCGGAGGCGGTTGGTGAGGGCGAAGTCCCGGTCGAAGCGCCGCATGTTGACCGACGCCGGGATCGCGGTGAGCTGGTGGACGATCACGTCCGGCTCGGCCTCGCCCACGGCCTGCGCCACCGACGCGGCGTCGAGCGCGTCGGCGACCACGGGGTCGGCGCCGAGCCGGCGGACCTGGTCGGCCTTGTCGGGGCTGCGGGTCATGCCCACGACGTGGTGGCCCCGGTCGGCGAGGAGGGGGACGAGCTGCTTGCCGATCGCACCGGTGGCGCCGGCGACGAACACCTTCATGGTGGTTCCTTTCTTGCTCCGTTGACCTCTCGACGAGCCGGCCGGCCGATGTGTGACAGCGACGCTGTCCGGCGCCGGCACGGCTGCCGGGGGTCGGTGAGGTCGGCGCCGGCAGAGGGGGAGTCCGACGGCACCGGTTGGCGGCCGGGCGGCGCGAGCGCCACCGGGCCGAGGCCGAGACGTGGGGGTGGGGTGCGCCGGGCCGGGTGAGCCCGGGCTGGGAGACCGAGGGTGCCGGGCTGCGCCGGGTGGCCGGGGGGAGCGGAGGCGGGCGGCCGGGTCGAGCGGAGGCCGGTGGCCGGGGCGGGCCGGAAGCCGGGGGCGGGGACCGAGGGCGCAGGCGGGCGCACGGTCGCCGGGGCTAGCGGAAGCCGGCGGGCGTCGACGGCTCCGCCGCCGGTTCCGTCGCCGGTGCCGGCCACGACGGTTCGGGGCGCTCCGGGGACGGCGCCGAAGCCGCCGACGACGGCGAGGGCTCCGGAGACGGCGACGAGGGCGAGGGCGGCGACGGCGACGAGGGCGACGACGGCGAC
>DATCLV010000021.1:0-13626 GCA_036563745.1 Acidimicrobiales bacterium
GGTCGGTCATGATCCCGTCGACGCCCATGTCGAGCAGGGCGACCATCTCGTCGGCCTCGTTGATCGTCCACACGTGCACCGGCAGGCCCCGGCTGTGGGCGGCCTCCAGGAACTTGGGCGTCACGAGCGGCACCAGGCCCCGCTTCACCGGCACCTGCACGCAGGCGGCCGTGAACCGCCCCGCCGGCAGGCCCCGCGACGCGGCGATCAGTCGAGCCACCTGGCGCGGCCCCATCGACGTGCACAGCCGGTCGCCCAGCAGCGCCCGGATGTGGGCCAACCGGCGGTCGGAGAACGAGCCGATGCACACCCGGTCGATCGAGTTCGTGCGGCGGATCACCTCGGCCAGCGGCTCGACCGCGGCGTCGTGCTTCGGGTCGATGTTCACCCGCACGTCGGGGTGGAGCGCGAGGAGGTCCTCCATGAGCGGCACGGGCTCGGTGCCGCCGACCCGCGCCTTGCGGACCTCCGCCCACGGCATGTCGCCGATCACGCCGCTGCGGTCGGTCACGCGGTCGAGCGTGTCGTCGTGCAACGCCACCAGCACACCGTCCGCGGTGGCGTGGGCGTCGGTCTCGATGTAGCGGTACCCCATCTCGATGGCGGCCTCGAACGCCGACATCGTGTTCTCACCCGGCCCACCGGCACGGTGCGCGCCCTGGTGGGCGAAGGGGATCGGGCCAGGCCAGTCGAGGAACGGGAAGTTCGCCATGTGCAACCGGAATGTAGTTGTCCCGCAACATGCGGTGGTCTGCATCGCAGCTTCTATTTGAAGAGCAGCGTAGAGACGGCCACGCCGAGTGGCACGAGTGGCGAACGCCGGCCCCGTCCGCGAGCCTGGACGGGTGGACGAACCGACGCGGTTCTGGTCGCTCGAGGAGGCGAACGGCGCGCTGGAGTGGGTCGGCGAGGTGGTCGAGCGGGCCCAGGAGCTCCTGGCCGACTACCGCGCCCAGACGTCGACCAGCGTGCGCATGGTCAGGCAGAACGGGCACGGCGTCGTGCCCGCCGACCCGCGGCCCATCAAGGCCTGCATCGACGAGCTCGCCAAGGAGGGGATCGTGCTGCGCGACATCGAGCGCGGCCTGATCGACTTCCCGGCCCGGGCCTCCGACGGCCGCTGGTACTGGCTCTGCTGGCTCCCCGGTGAGGAGGAGATCGGCTGGTGGCACTGGCCCGACGCCGGCTTCGCCGGACGGACGCCGATCGCCGACCGCCCCCGGTGACCCGACCGCCGTCGTGCGTCCCGGCCCGCCGTGGCGGGGCGCAACGACACGAGGTGTTCACGCGTTCGACAGAGACAGTGCGCGTTATCCCGATACCGTGACGCCAGTGGACGTGACCGACCGGTTCGCCGAACTGGTGCGTGGACCGGAAGAAGACTGTCGGCTCGACCTGGGGGCGCTGCTCATCGCCGCGCACGCCCGGCGCGACCTCGACATCGAGGAGCACCTGACCCGGCTCGACAAGCTGGCCAGCGAGTGCCCCGAACCGACGCTGGACGGCGTGACCCGCCACCTCTTCCAGGTCGAGGGCTTCCAGGGCGACACCGACGAGTACAGCCATCCCCGGAACTCGCTGCTCGACAGCGTGCTCGACCGGAAGCGGGGCATCCCCATCACGCTGTCGGTGGTGGTGCTCGAGGTGGCACGCCGGCTCGACGTGCCCCTGGTGGGCATCGGGATGCCGGGCCACTTCCTGGTGCGCGACAAGGTCGACCCGAGCGTGTACGTCGATCCGTTCTGGCGGGTGCAGCTCGACCGGGCCGGCTGCGAGAAGCTGTTCCGCGCCCTGCACGGCGACAAGGCCCGGCTGGAGGACCGGTTCCTGGAGCCGGTCGGCAACCGGGCGATCCTGGCCCGGATGCTCACGAACCTCCGGCGCTCGTTCGCCGGCGTGGGCGACCGCACCGGGGCGCTGTGGGCCCAGTGCCTGCGCGTCCTCGTGCCGGGTGCGACCGCCGAGGACCGCCGGGAGCTGGCGGCGCTGCTGGCCGCCAACGGCCGCTTCGACGCCGCCGCCGAGGAGCTCGACGCGATCGCCGACGACGGCTGGGGCACCGAGCGCGACCGGGTCGCGGCCCGGGCGATGCGGGCCAAGCTCAACTGAGCCGCCGACCCACCGGGCACCCGTCGACGCTTGCCCCCGAACGGGGGAGCGGAGCTCCCGGCCCGCGGGCCGGCTCGGCGACGGCCAGGCCGGCGTGCCGGGCAGTGGCCGCGCCGTGTTCTGGCGGATAGCGCTTGACCGGCGGGTCAAGATACGGTGCCGGCATGACCGTGACCGATGCGACCGATCGGACGGCCGGGGGCACCGGGGACGACGAGGCCCGCGTGCTGGCCCTGTGCCACCAGCTGCTCGACGAGCTGCCCCCGAAGTCGACCGACAAGGTGACGTTCCTCGGCCGCCAGTTCGACCTGGGCCTGGCCTGGGTCCACTTCCCCGAGGGTCACGGCGGGCTCGATCTGTCGCCCAAGCTGCAGCGGCTCGTCAACGAGACCCTGTGGGGCGCCGGCGCGCCGTCGTCCGCGGCCGGCAACCCGATCGGGCACGGCATGGGGGCGCCCACCGTGGTGACCCACGGGAGCGAGGCGCAGAAGAAGCGGTACCTGCGGCCGCTGTTCACCAACGAGGAGATCTGGTGCCAGCTCTTCAGCGAGCCGGGCGCCGGGTCCGACGTCGCCGGCCTGTCGAGCCGGGCCGTGCGCGACGGCGACGAGTGGATCCTCAACGGCCAGAAGGTGTGGACCACGCTGGCCCACGTCAGCCGGTGGGGCATGGTCGTCGCCCGCACCGACCCGCAGGCCCCCAAGCACAAGGGCCTCACCTACTTCGTGGTCGACATGCACGCCCCCGGCGTCGAGGTGCGGCCGCTGTACCAGATCACCGGTGAGGCCGAGTTCAACGAGGTGTACTTCACCGACGTCCGCATCCCCGACAGCGAGCGCCTCGGCGAGGTCGGCGAGGGCTGGCGGGTGTCGCTCACCACGCTCATGAACGAGCGGGTGGCGATCGGCGGCCAGGTGCCCCGCAAGGGGAGCGGCTTCGCCGGCGAGCTGACGAAGATCTGGAAGGCCCGCCGCGCCCCCGGGATGCCGGGCCGGGCCGAGGACCTCGACCGGTTCATGCGGCTGTGGATCCGGGCCGAGGTGCTGCGGCTCACCAACATCCGGGCCGGCCAGGCGCGCGCCCAGGGCACGCCCGGGCCGGAGGGGTCGATCGGCAAGCTGGCGATGGCCGAGCTCCACAAGGACCTCACGTCGTTCGCGGTCGACCTGCTGGGCGCCGAGGGGATGCTGTTCCCCGACGGCTACCCGATGGAGCGCCCGTCGACGACGGCGCTGTGGCGCAACGCCCAGCAGTCGTTCCTGCGCTCCCGGGCCAACTCGATCGAGGGCGGCACGACCGAGATCATGAAGAACATCCTCGCCGAGCGGGTCCTCGGCCTCCCGGGCGACATCCGGGTCGACAAGGACCGGCCCTGGATCGAGGTGCCCCGCTCCTGACCCTCGGACGGGGTCCCGGCGCGGTGCCGGCCGTGCGCCGACCGCCCGCCGTGCCCGGCGCCGACCGCCCGCCGTGCCCGGGCGGCACGGTCGGTACCTGACGCCGTATAGAGCGCGATCGGCCAGGCACTAACCTGCCGGGCCGTGGCAGCGGGGGAGGGCGCGCGCCGCGGGCGACCGCCGGCGCAGCGCAGCGAGGACACGTACGCGCGGATCCTGCGCGCCTCCCGGGCGTGCTTCAGCCGCAACGGCTACGACCGCACGGCCATCGCCGACATCGCCAAGGAGGCCGGCGTCACCCCGCGGGCGCTGTACCACTACGTCGCCTCGAAGCGCGACCTGTTCGCCGCGGCCGCCGACAGCGCGCTCCAGCGGTTCGTCAACGAGGTCGGCCGGCGGGTGCTCGGCCACGAGGACGCCCGGTCCCGCCTGCGGGCCTACATCGACGTGTTCCGGGTGCTGCACCGCGAGGACCCGACGCTGGTGGCGTTCGTGAGCCTGTCGTCGCTGGAGTCGCGCTGGAACCCGGAGCTGCCCGATCCGCTCAGCGACGTGGTCGGCCAGCTGCGGCTGGCCAACCGGTGGCTGGTCGAGGACGCCATCCGGCGGGGGGAGCTGCGCGACGGCGTCGACCCGACCGGGGCGGCGGCGCTGCTGGAGGTGTTCGGCGCCGGGCTGACCCTCGTGGCGGGCGGCGAGCGCGACGCCGACTACCCGGCGATGCTCGACGTGATGGACCGCCTGATCGACGGCACGCTGTTCGTCGACCCGGCCGACGGTGCCGATCCCGGCGACAGCGGCGAGCCCGACGGGGACGCCGCCGACGGCGACGAGCCCGGCGAACCCGACGGGTCCGGCGGGGGCGATGCGGAGCCGGACCGGCCCGTCGCCTAAATTCGCCCCGAGACGAATTTCGGGGGGAGCGCATGCGCAGGAGCGTGGGGCTGGCGGTCGTGGCCGCGCTGGTGGTGGCGGGCTGCTCGGGCGGCGACGACGACGGCGGAGGCGACAGTAGCGAGGACGCGGCCCTGCGGGTCGAGGTGCTCTCGTCCCGCCCCGAGTACGTGACCGGTGGCGACGCCCTCGTCGCCGTGGTCGCGACCGACGGCGGTGGCGTCGACGGCGTGACCGTCACCGCCGACGGGGAGGACGTCACCGACGCCTTCGCCCCCGACCCCGACGACGACACCCGCCTGGTCGGGCTCGTCGAGGACCTCCCCGAGGGCGACAGCGAGCTGGTCGCCGAGCGGGGCGACGGCGGCGACGGCGAGACCGCCGAGATCACCGTCACCAACCACTCCGAGCAGGGCCCGGTGTTCTCCGGCGAGCCGCTCGAGCTGGTCAGCTGCACCACCGAGACCTACGGACTCGCCCCCTCCACGCCCGAGGACGGCTGCTACGCCGACCCGGTCGTCACCTGGGAGTACGTCACCGCCGACGACACCCGGCACCCCCTCGCCGACCCCACGGCCGTGCCCGCCGACGCCGCCACCGTCACCGCGGCCGACGGCACCGAGATCCCGTTCGTGATCCGGGTCGAGACCGGCGTGCTCAACCGGTCCGTCTACCGCATCGAGACCGTCGAGGGGCACTGGAACGAGCGGCTCGTCTACCGCTTCGGCGGCGGCTGCGGGTCGACGTTCAGCCAGGGCTTCATGGGCACCGGCCCCGCCGCGGTCGAGCTGCTCCGGCGGGGCTACGCCACCGCCACGGCCACCTTCAACACCTACCAGGTGCTGTGCAACGACGTGATCTCCGCCGAGACGGCGTCGATCGTGAAGGAGCACTTCACCGAGACCGTCGGCGAGCCCGCCTTCACGATCGGCGAGGGCGGCTCCGGCGGCGCCATCCAGCAGATCCTCCTTGCGCAGAACCACCCCGGCCTGCTCGACGGCATCGCCCCCAGCGTCCCGTTCCCGGACGCGTTCTCGATCTCGCCCGGCGTCTTCGACTGCGCCCTCCTCGGCCGCTACTACGCCACGCCCGAGGGCAGCGCGCTCACGCCCGAGCAGCGCCAGGCGATCAACGGCCACGCCAGCCCCGCCACCTGCGACCTGTGGGCCCAGACGTTCGCCCAGGGCATCGACCCCGCGGCCGGGTGCCGGCTCGACCTGGCGTCCGCCTTCGCCGACGCCGGCGGCGCCGGCGGGCCCGCGCCCGGCGCCATCCCCGAGGAGCTGATCTACGACGCCGAGACCAACCCCGACGGGATCCGCTGCACGGTGTGGGAGACCAACGTCGCCCTCGTCGGTCGCGACCCCGACACCGGGTTCGCCCGCTCCGGCTACGACAACACCGGGGTCCAGTACGGCCTCGACGCCCTCAACCGGGGCGACATCACCACCGCCCAGTTCCTCGACCTCAACGAGCGGGTCGGCGGCTTCGACCAGGACGGTCAGCCGCAGCCCGAGCGGTCGTTCGTCGACCCCGAGCTCATGGCCACCGCCTTCACCAACGGCCGGGTCGCCGGGCCGTGGGGCGGCCTGCCCGACACGCCGGTCATCCTCGTCAACGTCTTCACCGACCAGCTGGGCGACATCCACGACCGGGTGCGGTCGTTCTCGCTGCTCGACCGCCTCGCCGGGGAGGAGGGCGGCGAGCCGCCGGCGACCGTGTCGCTGTGGACCTACGGCGCCGAGTCGTCGAGCCTGATCGAGACGCTCACGGGGGCGCTCGCCGACCTGACCGTGCAGCCCACCCTCGTCCTCGACCGGTGGCTCACCGCCGCCGCCGAGCACCGGGCCGAGCACCCCGACGTCGAGTGGCGGGACGCGCTGGCCGTCGCCAAGCCGGCCGAGGCCGAGTCGCGGTGCCTGATCGGCGGCGAGGAGCGCGTCGCACCGCCCGACGACGAGGTCTGCATGGTGGCGTACCCGGTGAGCGAGGAGCCCCGGATGGCCGCCGGCGGGCCCCGGTCGGGCGACGTGCTCAAGTGCCGGCTCGTGCCGGTCGAGGAGGCCGTCGAGCAGGGGCAGTACGAGGTGGAGCTGGCCGACGCCGAGATCGAGCGGCTCACCGCGATCTTCCCGGACGGCGTGTGCGACTGGTCGCAACCGTCGGCCGGCTACGGCCCACCCGCCGAGCTGTGGCCCTCGTTCGACTAGCCCGCCCGTCGGACGGGCGGGCTACAGCTCGACGAGGGGGACGTCGGCCACCTTCAGGTGGCCGACCTCGTTGATCGAGTCGATCGAGCGGCGGCCGTCGCCCGAGGCCAGCACCCGCGACACGCTCGTGTAGTGGGGGAGGAAGAACAGCTCCTGCGCGGTCTTCAGGACCCACGACAGGTACACGTTCACCACGCCGCCGTGGCACACCATCGCCACCCGGCCCGACGCGTGGTCGGCCACGATCCGCTCCACCGCCTCGACCACCCGGGCCTGGAACGCCGGCACGTCGTCGGGCAGCTCCATCCAGCGAGGGTCGCCGGCCGCCTTCAGCTCCTCGATCGGGATGTAGGAGGCGGCGCCCGCGTCGTACTCGGCGATGTCGGGCTCGGGCGTGACCTTCAGCCCCAGCCGCTCCGCCAGCGGCGCCGCGGTCTCCTGGGCCCGGCGCATCGGGCTGGCGTAGATGGCGTCGATCCGCTCGCCGGCCAACCAGTCGGCGAGCGCCTCGGCCTGCCGCCGACCGACAGGGGAGAGGCCCGGATCGGCGGGCCCGCCGGAGCCGTCGTCGCGGTTCGGGCGCGCGTGGCGGATCAGCAGCAGTTCCATGGTGCGATCGAGCGTAGGTGGGTCGGGGCCGCGAGAGCGATCCGGGGCCCGGTCATGAGAGCGTTCCCACGAAATCCGCGCGGACGTGACGAAAGGGTGAAAACCCTGTCCGAACGGCATCTCTCCAATGGATAGCGTGGTCACCCAGTGAGAGACCTCCCCCCGAGGAGCGCCGCTCGGCGCACCAAGATCGTCGCGACCCTGGGCCCGGCTTCGTCGAGCCCCGAGGTCGTCGACGCCATGCTCGACGCCGGCATGGACGTGGCCCGCTTCGGCCTCGCCCACGGCACCCCCGAGACGCACGTCCGCCGCATCGCCGAGGTACGGGCACGTGCCGCCCGACGTGGGCGCGCGCTCGGCGTCCTGGCCGACCTTCCCGGCCCCAAGGTCCGCACCGGCGAGTTCCCGGAGGGCGGGCTGTTCCTCGCCGAGGGCGACCGGCTCCGCATCTGCACCGGCGACGGCCCGAGCAGCGCCGAGGAGATCACCGTCGACGAGACGATGCTCACCGACGTGGTGGCGCCCGGCGACACCATCGTTCTCGGCGATGGCACCGTGACCCTCCAGGCCGTCGAGGTCGGCGGCGCGTGCGTCACCGCCGAGGTGCGCAGCGGCGGTCGGCTCATGGGCCGGCCCGGCTGCCACCTCCCGTCCGACCGCTGGCAGCCGCCGGTCCCCACCGACGAGGACCTCGACCTCATCCACACCGTCGCCCACCACGCCGACTGGGTGGCCGTGTCGTTCGTGCGCCGGGCCGACGAGCTGGTGAAGGTCCGGGAGGCGCTCGGCGAGGGCGGCCCCCGCCTCATCGCCAAGGTCGAGACGCGCGCCGCCGTCGACCACCTCGACGAGCTGCTCGCCGTGGCCGACGGCGTGATGGTCGCCCGGGGTGACCTCGGCATCGACTGCCCCATCGAGGACGTCCCCTACCTGCAGAAGCGGATCATCGGCGCCTGCGTCGACCGGGGCATCCCGGTCATCACCGCCACGCAGATGCTCGAGTCGATGATCACGGCGCCCACGCCCACCCGGGCCGAGGCGTCCGACGTCGCCAACGCCGTGTACGACGGCACCGACGCCGTCATGCTGTCGGCCGAGACCGCCATCGGGCACGACCCGGCGCTCGCCGTGCGCACCATGGCCCGGATCGCCGAGCGCGCCGAGCGGGCCGGCGACTTCAACGACCGGGCCGTGCCGGTCAGCCGGGTCCGCCGGTCGCCGCAGCCCGCGCCCGCCCGGTCCACGGCCGCGGCGGTCACCGTCGCCATGACCCGCGCCGCCGGGCAGGCCGCCGCCGAGCTCGACCTCGACGCCATCATCTGCTGCACCCGCTCGGGCCGCACCGTGCGGGCGATGGCCGGCCTGCGGCCCCGCTGCCCGCTCATCGGCGCCAGCCCGTCGGCGGCGACCACCAAGCAGCTCGCCCTGTCGTGGGGCGTCGAGCCGCTGGTGGTCGGGGAGTACCGCAGCACCGACGAGATGGTGTGGTGCGTGGTCGAGGCGTCGGTCGAGCAGGGCCTGATCCGCCACGGCTCGACGGTCGCCGTGCTGGCCGGCGCCCCCGACTCGCCGACCAACGCCACCGACGTCCTGCGCATCGTCACGGTCCGGTAGCCGGGGTCCGCCGCCCGCCGAGTGCCGCCATCGAGCGTGAGGCCCACAGCTAGATTCCGGCCCATGCCAAGCCTGCGTGACCTCCGACTGCGGCGCCGGCGGACCACGCCCCGTACCGCCTTCGTGCTGTCCGGGGGCGGGAACCTCGGGGCCATCCAGGTCGGCATGCTGCGCGCGCTGCTGGAGCGCGACATCGTCCCCGACCTCGTGGTCGGCTGCTCGGTCGGCGCGCTCAACGGCGCCGCCATCGCCGACGACCCCACGCTGGCCGGCGTCGACCGCATGGAAGAGGTGTGGCTCAGCATCGAGGGCAACGACCTCATGCCCCGCAACCTCCTGCCCAACGCCGTGGCGCTGGCCCGCAAGGGCGAGGCCATCCACGACAACGAGGGGCTCCGCAAGCTCATCGACAGCTCGATGCGGGCCCGGACCTTCGCCGACCTCACCGTGCCGTTCCAGTGCGTCGCCACCGACGTCGCCGGCGTCGCCGAGGTGTGGTTCGACAAGGGGCCGCTCACCGAGGCCGTGCTGGCGTCGTCCGCGATGCCGGCGCTCTACCCGTCGGTGGAGATCGACGGCGTGCGCTACCTCGACGGCGCCATCGTCAACGACGTGCCCCTGTCCCGGGCCGTGGAGCTGGGCGCGACCACGCTGTACATCCTGCAGGTCGGGTCGTTCTCCCGGCCCCGGTCCCAGCCGCGCCGGCCGCTCGACGTCGCCGTCCAGGCCTACTGGATCGCCCGGCACTACCGGTACAAGCGCGACCTGGAGTCGCTGCCCGAGGGCGTGACCGCCCACGTCCTGCCGCACGGGCAGCCGCCGCTCATGCGCTACAACGACTTCACCCGCACGGCGGAGCTGATCAAGACCGCGTACGAGGCGTCGAGCGCCTACCTCGACGAGCTCGCCGCCAAGGCCACCACCGAGGAGGGTCGCCGCCGGGCGAGCGACGGGTTGTTCTCGTTCTGACCTCACCCGCCGACTCCCGCCGACTCCCGCCGATCCGCCGGCCTGCCGATCCGCCGGCGCCGGCCCCGATCCGGCCCCCGACCCGGCCGTGGCCGCCGCCCGTTCCGACCACCAGGAGAACCTGCCGATGTCCGAACGACCCGTGAGCTTCTCGAGCGGACCGCCCGAAACGGTGCTCGACCCGGAGCCCGCCGAGGCGCGCGCCGCGCTCGACGAGGCCCTGGGCGCCGGTGACCGCGAGGCGGTGGCGGCCGTCGTGGCCCGCTGGCCGCGCTACCTCGACGCCTGGGCCCGGCTCGGGGCGCTCGGCCGCGACGCCGTCGAGCGCTACGCCTACTACCGCATCGGCTACCACCGCGGCCTCGACCGGCTGCGGGCCAACGGGTGGCGGGGGTCCGGCTACGTCCGCTGGCAGCACGAGGAGAACCGGGGCTTCCTCCGGGCGCTCGACGGCCTGCGCCGCGCCGCGGAGGAGATCGGGGAGGCCGACGAGGCCGAGCGCTGCGCCACGTTCCTGCAGCAGCTCGATCCGCACTGGCCGCCCGCCGACCTCGAGTCCTGATCCGCCGGCTGGGCGGCCGGGCGCGGGCCCTGGGCCCTGCGGTCGCTCAGCGGCGGGCGTGCGCCGCCCGTCCGGGGCGGGGCGGTGCCGGCGCCGCCATCGCCGGGCGCACGGGTCGGGGCGACCCGGGGCTCGTCGTGGTGGGGGTGGCCGGCGTGCACCGGCACCAGCACCGGTCGGCGGCCCGCCGGCGCCGGGACCGCCACCACCAGGTCACCGGGCGCCGGGGGCCTGCCGATCGGGGGTGGGCCGGCGCCCAGGGCGCGGCCCACGACGGCAACGGCAGCGCCGCGACCGGCGACCGGACCCGCAGCCAGGGCTGCGCCCAGGTCGTCCAGGGCTGCGGCGGCCGCCAGGCTTGATGTCGCCGGTGCATCGGTACCTCCGGGTGGGCGCCCGCGCGGGAGACCGGCGACGCTCGGCGCGCCCGGCTCGCGTCAGCCGCGGCGGCATCGGCGGAGCGGGTGCGCCGGGACGACCCCAGCTGCGGGCGTGGACGCGGTCACCGGCGGGGTTCCTGCCGGCGCCGGCGCCCACGCCCGCTGGCCGTGCCACCGGGGCGCCACCGCCGCCCTCCGGGGCGGGTGGCACTTGGGGCACGACGCGCGACGGCGGCCCGCTCGCCCGGACCACCGACGCGACGCCTGGGATGTGGGGGAGGTGTGCGATGGGGGTGCCGCCGGCGCTGTGCACGCGGCGGCGTGGCGGGCGGTGGTGGGGGGACGGCGTCAGCGCTCGGCGTGTCGGCCGACGCCACCCCGGAGCGCAGCCACCACCCGGCCGCGCTCGCCACCACCGCCCCTGCCACCGCCCGCGCCGCCGCCCGCATGCCGCCCGCCCGGACGCCGCTCGACACCACGACGCCCGATCGCTCCGCCGCCCTGACGGTGCGCACTCGGGCCTCGTGCATGGCCGCCAATATCGACCGGGCGACCGCGCCTGTCAACCCGCACCGTGGTCAAATTCCCACGTTTAGTGGGGCGATGTTCGGGGGACCGGCGGCGCTCGCTGACCGGCCTACGGCTCGGTACCGGTGCCCAGGGCGACGCCGGGCCGCGGCGCGGGGTCGCCGCCGAGCGCCGGCGACGTCGGCCCGGGGGCCACGGTCGACGTCGGGGTCGGCGTCGGGGCCGGGGTCAGCTCGGCCGGTGTCGTGTCGGGTGCGCCGCGGGTGCGGCGATCGGCCCATCGCATCAGGGGCTGCTCCAGCAGGAACCAGCTGGCCACGCCGGCGAGCAGGGCGATCCCGATCTTGGCCGCCATGCCGAGCAGCGCCGGTCCGGTCGGTGCGTCCCGCCACGGCCCGGGCAGGTCGATGAACAGGTCCAGGTGCCACAGGTAGACGCCGTAGCTCACGACGCCCACGAACACGACCGGCCGCCAGGTCAGCAGCCGCCGCACCCAGCCCCGGCCCGGGGCGCCGAGCACCACGGGGGTCACGAGCAGGGCCGCGGCGGTGGCGTTCACGGCGTGCTGGAGCCGGACGTGGCCGGCCTCGGCCGACACCTCGTCGAGCCGCAGGCACCCGAGCGCCAGCACGAGCCACGCCACCAGCCACGACACCTCGGTCGCCGACCGCCGCAGCACCGCCGCCAGACGCGACCGGCGGGGCAGCGCCTCGGCGAGGTCGGCGCTGACGTCGAGGCTGACGCTCCCGCCCGGCGCGGTCACCCAGTCCGGCTCGGGGCCGCCGGGCGCCCGCTCCTGCTGCCGTTGCTGCCGGCGGGCGACCATCAGCGCCAGCAGCATCCCCCAGCCGAGGCTGGTGAGGTGCGCAGGGAGGATCGCGAACTGCGACGGGAGGGCGTGGTCGGCCACCAGCGCCGCCGAGACCGCCCCGACGGCGAGCAGCACGCCGACGCCGAGGACCTCCTGGTGGAACGGGGCGACGCGGCCGGCCGCCGCCAGCGACCGCATCGCCCACGCCCAGATCGGCACGAACGCGTAGAAGGCGACCTCCACCACCAGCGTCCAGGCCTGGCCGAGGCCGGCGGAGAAGACGAAGTGGGTGTCCTCCCGGGGGAACCAGCTCTGGGTGAGGGTGGCGTGCTGGAGCGCCTCGGCGCCGTCGGAGAACCGGACCCAGCCCAGCACCGCCATGGTGCCGAGCGTCAACCAGTAGGCGGGGTAGATGCGGGCGAACCGGCGCAGCGCGTAGCGGCCGAGCGTGGGCGCCGGCGTGCCCCGCAGGTGGGCCCGGCCGTAGGGGCCGTAGATGAGGAACCCCGACAGCACGAAGAAGACCTGCACCGACACGTCGAAGCGCAGCAGCCACGGGTACGCCCACGACCGGGTGATCGGCAGGAGGAAGAAGGCGTGGTACAGGACCATGCACCCCACCGCCAGCGCCCGCATGCCGTCGAGCTCTGGATGCCGACCACCGTCACCCCGCGCCGAACCCCGCCGCTCACGCCCCACTGATCCTGTCCCGTGCTCAACAGTGACCAGCCCGGCCGGTCGGACCGGCCGTCCCCCGCCGTGCCGGGCGGTCACCTCCCCGGCACGTGCCCCTAAGCTACCGCCCGGTAGCCGCCTCGGCCTGTGAAAGACTCGCCCCGGCGGTACCGAAGGCGGAGAGGCGGAACACGAGGTGGACACGGTCACGACCCCGGCAGCGCGCCGGGACTTCTTCATCTGTCACGCGCACGAGGACAAGGCGGCGGTCGCCCGTCCCCTCCAGCAGCTGCTGGAGGCGCGCGGGCACAGCGTCTGGCTCGACGAGACCGAGCTGACCGTGGGCGACAGCCTGCGCCGCTGCATCGACCACGGCCTGGCCAACTGCCGGTTCGGGATCGTCGTGCTGAGCCCGGCGTTCTTCGCCAAGGAGTGGCCCCAGTACGAGCTCGACGGCCTGATGGAGCGGCAGACGTCGGAGGGCGTGAAGGTGGTCCTGCCGGTGTGGCACGGCGTCGACCACGCCGCCGTGGCCACCCGCTCGCCGTCGCTCGCCAACCTGGTGGCCGCCACGACCGAGTGGGGGATCGGGCCGGTGGTCGACCAGCTGGTCCGGGCCTTCGTCGCCACCACCGCCGAGCCGGCGCCGGCGCCGGCGGCGCCCCGGGACGCCGGCCCGGTGCCCGGGCAGCCGCTCCGGTTCCCGTTGCCCGACGCCGCCCGGGCGCAGCTGCTCGCCGATCGCCCGGACTTCTGGGAGTACTTCCTCTTCGCCGACTCGCTGGCCCGCGGCCTCCGTGCCCACGAGGCCGCCTGGCGCGACCACCAGCTGCGCCTCGTCCGCCCCACCGGGCGCTCGCTCGGCAAG
>DATCLV010000040.1:0-25879 GCA_036563745.1 Acidimicrobiales bacterium
CCATCTGCGCCGGGCAGGGGTCGTGGGCGGACCTGGCGCAGTTCTTCACCGAGGACGCGGTGTTCGTCGACCCGGCGTGGGGGCGGGTCGAGGGCCTCGACGAGCTGCGCCACACCGTGTTCGGCGAGGCGATGGTGGGGCTGGAGTCGTGGCAGTTCCCCACCGACTTCTACGCGATCGTCGGCGACCGGGTGCTGATCAAGTGGCGCCAGGTGCTGCCCGGCCGGCGGCCCGACGGCCGGCCGTACGAGCAGTCCGGCTGCTCGACGCTGGTCTACGCGGGCGACGGCAGGTTCTCCTACGAGGAGGACCTGCTCAACATGGTCCACGTGCTGGAGGACGTGAAGGACAGCGGCTTCCGGTTCCCGCCGGAGATGGGGCGGCCGCCGGCCCGGCCGAACCGGGACTTCCGCGTGCCATGAGCGGCGGCGCCGGATTCCCCCGGCCCCGGCCGGCCGTCGGAGGCCGCGCCCCGGCAGAAATGAATGCCGGAATATATAGTGCGGCCATGACGATGTCGTCGGCCCTCGTCGAGTCGATCAAGCGACGGGCCGCGGACGAGGCCGAGCGGACGACCTACCCGGCAGGGTTCCCGGTACTGCCGCCGGTGCCGGCGGCGAGGTACGCCGACGCCGGCTTCGCCGCCCTCGAGGCCGACGCCGTCTTCGGCCGGAGCTGGCTCATGGTCGCCCACGTCGACGAGCTCCCCGTGCCCGGGTCGTACCGCCGCGTCGACCAGATCGACCGGCCGGTCGTGCTCGTGCGGGGCGACGACGGCACCGTCCGCGCCTTCTCCAACACCTGCAAGCACCGGGGTGCCGCCCTGGTGCGCGACGACGCCGGCACCGTCGGCCGCCGCCTCACCTGCCCGTACCACAACTGGGTGTACGCACTGGACGGCACGCTCGTCGGCTACCCGGAGGCCCACAACTTCGCCGACCTCGACCGGGACTGCCTCGCCCTCACCCCGATCCGCTGCGCGACGTGGGGCCCGCTGATCTTCGTCAACCTCGACCCCGACGCCGAGCCGCTGCACGAGTTCCTCGGCCCGGTGGCCGACGACCTCAGCGAGCTCGCCGGCATGGAGGAGCGGCTCCGGCTGGTCGCCCACCACCAGCGGCCGGTGCCGGTGAACTGGAAGATCCCGGTCGACGCCAACATCGAGACCTACCACGTCAACTACGTGCACAAGGACACCGCAGCCCGGGCGCTGCGCCAGCCGGCCACCGGCATCCAGCTGCTCCCCAAGGGCCACTCCCGCATGCTCATCGGCGTGCAGGAGGGCGTCTCGTTCGCGTCGCCGCTGCCCACGATCTTCGAGGGCGTCGGCGACCTGCCGCTGGCGGGCACGTTCTCCTACCACGTGTTCCCGAACCTGAGCATCGTGTTCGGCGGGCCCGGGTTCCTGTTCCTCATCACCAACTGGCCCGACGGCGCACCGAACCGGTCGACCTACCACGTGCACTTCTGCGCCGCCGTCCCGCCGGACGACTCCGAGCACGGCTCGCTGCTGGACGTCCTCGTCGACGTCAACGAGGGCGTCCTGTTCGAGGACCTCACCGTGCTGCCGGGGATCCAGGCGTCGATCGACGCCGGCGCCCTCGACGCGGTGCGGCTGAGCTACCAGGAGCGGCGCATCTACGCGCTCCACGAGGCGATCGACCGGGTGATCGGGGCCGACCGCGTCCCCGGGCACCTCCGGGTCCCACCGGTGCTCGGCGACCACGTCGAGCGGTGACCGTGGCGGCACCCTCGTCGGCCGTGCCGGCGCCCCGGCGACCCCGGCCGTCGACGAGCCGAACGTGTTCGTCAAGGGCGTCCGGCGGTTCGACCTGGCGTTCGACCGGCGCCGGCCCCGACGATCGCGGCCACGGCGCGCTCCGCCCGCTCGACCACGTCGGCCCGCGGCGCCCGGACCGCCGGCACGTCCTCGAGGTGGCACAGCCCGAGCAGGACCAGGAACAGGGCCTTCACGGTGGCCCGGGGCGAGGGGTCGTCGGGCGGCAGCTGCTCCACGATCACCGCCTCCCACGAGCGGTGCCACCGGGCGAGCAGCTCGGCGATGCGCTCGTCGCGGCCGCTCGCCGCGTGCAGCTCGACGAGGAGGCGCCGGGTGCTCCGCAGCTCCGGCCGGAGGTAGGCAGCGGCGAGGGCCCGGGCCACGTCCATCCGACCCGCCGCCTTCGTCGAGAGGGTGGTGATGCGCTCGAGGCCACGGACCGCGGCGGCGTACAGCAGGTCCTCGCGGCTGGCGTAGTGGTTGTAGACCGCCGACGGCGACACGCCGGCGCGCTCGGCGATGCGGGCGAGGGTGGTGCCGTCGAACCCCCGCTCGGCGCACACCTCGGTGGCCGCCTCCAGCAGGGACTGCGCCGTGACGAGCCCCTCGGACTTGGGCGGCCGGCCACGCGGGCGGCGGGGGGCGGTGGGCGGCATCGCACCATCATGCCTGCGCACACCGCCCCCAGAAAATGATCGAAGCGTGATATACGCTCCGCCCATGCCCGACGGGATGCATCCCTTCGTCCGCCTGCTGCGCACCTACTGCATCGACTACACGAACTCCCACGACCAGTCGCTCTACGACGAGATCATGGACCCGGGCTACGTGGTCAACAGCTTCGGGATGCGGCTGGCGCGCGACGAGGCGTACGCCCGGGGCGTCAAGGTGCTGTTCCGGCGGGCGCCGGGCCTCGGGCTCGTCGTGCACGAGCTCGTCCTCGACGGCGACCGGCTGGCGATGCACTTCAGCGAGCACGCCGCCGTCCCCGCCGGCGACGGCCGGGCGCTCACGTGCTGGCGGGGCATCGGCCTCTACCGCTGGGACGGGCGGCGGCTCCTCGAGAACTGGGTCGAGCAGGACCACTTCTCGATGCGCCGCCAGGTGGCCACCCGCACCCCCGACCCGCTCCTGCCGCCCCACCTCGACCCGTGGATGTGGACCCGGCCCGTGGCGCCGGACGGCGAGGCCGAGGCGGTGGTCCGCGCCTGGCTCGACCGCGCCGACCTCACCGCCGCCGCCGACGTCCACGTCGACGACACCCGGGTGGCGGGCGTCGGCTACGAGCCGGTGCTCGACGTCGACGAGGTGGTCGTCGACGACCTCTTCTCCGCCGGCGGGTCGGTGCCGTTCCACGTCACGTGGAAGGGCCGCTACCGGGGCGGCCTCGGGCCGGCCTGCGAGGACCACCTCGGGCGGCCCGGGGAGATGGGCGTCGCCGGGATCGCCCGCGTCGCCGACGGCGAGGTGGTGCGGGTCGAGGCCGTGACCTGCCGGGCCCAGGCGGTCAGCTCGATCACCGGCACACCGCTCGACATCGGCTTCTGAGCCCGACCGTCCCCGCGGCCCGGGGCGGTAACCCGGGGCGGCCGCGCGTCACGGCGACGCCAGGTCGTGGGCGTGGGCCCAGCGGGCCAGGTCCCGGTCCTGGATCGCCGCCGCCATCAGCTCCGGGAACAGGTCGGGCGTGCAGGCGAACGCGGGCACGCCCAGCTCGTGCAGGGCACCGGCGACGTCGTGGTCGTAGACCGGCGCCCCCTGGTCGCTGAGCGCCAGCAGCGCCACCATGCGGACACCGGCGTCGACCAGCGCCGCGGCCCGGCGCAGCAGGTCGGACGACGTGCGGCCCTCGAACAGGTCGCTGATCAGGACCAGGATCGTGTCGGTGGGCCGGGTGACCAGCTGCTCGCAGTAGGCGAGGGCGCGGGCGATGTCGGTGCCGCCGCCCAGCTGCACGCCGAACAGGAGGTCGACGGGGTCGGCGGCCTGCTCGGTCAGGTCGACCACGGCGGTGTCGAACGCCACCACGTGGGTCCGGAGCGCCCGCAGCGACGCCAGCACGGCGGCGAACACGCTGGCGTAGACGATCGACGACGCCATCGACCCGCTCTGGTCGACGCACAGCACGACCTCGCGCTGGACCTGCGGCGACCGGCGGCCCCGCCCGACCAGCCGCTCGGGGATCACCGTGCGGTGCTCGGGCTGGTAGCGGACGAGGTTGGCGGCGATCGTGCGGGGCCAGTCGATGTCGGCGGGCCGGGGCCGCCGGGTGCGGTTGGCGCGGTCGAGGGCGCCGGTGACGGCTTGGCGGGTCGCGCCGCCCAGGCGCCGCTCGAGGTCGTCGACGACCTGGCGCACCACCGCCCGGGCGGTCTCCCTGGAGTGCTCGGGGATCGCCCGACCCAGGCCCAGCAGCGTGCCGACCAGGTTGACGTCGGGCTGGACGGTCGCCAGCAGCTCGGGCTCCAGCAGCAGCTGGCGGAGCCCGAGCCGGTCCATGGCGTCGTGCTGGAGCACCTGGACCACGCTGGAGGGGAAGTAGGTGCGGATGTCGCCCAGCCAGCGGGCGACCCGGGGCGAGCTGGCGCCGAGCCCGCCGCGGCGGTCGGGGTCGGCGTCGTAGAGCTGGGCGAGGGCCTCGTCGCGGCGGAGGTCTTCGCCGTGGAGCTGGTGGCCGGTGCCGTCGGCGTCCTCGCCGCCGAGCACGAGCCGCCAGCGCCGCAGCCGCTCGTCGCCGGGGGTCGGCGGGGCGGGCGCGGTCGTGCCGTCGCCGCCGCCGTCGGGGCCGCTCACGGCGCGCTCCCCTCGCCCGCCGGGACCAGGATGCGCCGGAGGACCGGCAGCGCCCGGCGGGCCCGCTCGTCGTCGACCGCCGGATCGCCGGGTGCGCCGACCACCCCCGCCCGCCGCATCGCCCCACCGGCCGTGACGTCGTCGAGGTGGCTCGCCTTCTCGCCGATGAGCCGCCGCTCGGGGGCGCTGAACGCCGAGAACGTGCGCCGCACCAGCGGGAGCAGGGCGTCGAACACCGGGCCCGGGACCTCCGACAGCCAGTCGTCGACCACGGCGAGCAGCTCGTCGTCGTGCAGGAGCAGGGACGCGTCCCCGGCGAGGAAGCTGTCGAGCCAGGCGGCGCTGTCGAGCGCGTCGGCCCCGGTGGAGAGGTGGAGCGACAGGCGCCGGTTGGCGTCCGCCGGGGTGATGCGGCCGGCGTCGAGCAGCAGCCGGGTGGCCCGGCCGCCGATCGTGCCGTGGACGCCGCCCTGGTCGGCCACGCCCTCCAGGGCGCCGTACCACCGGGCGCGCTGGTCCGGGTCGTCGACCAGGGCGAGCCCCCGGTGGACGCCGTCGACCAGCCGGCCCATCGCCGTCGCGGCGTCGTCGTCGAGGCCCCGGCAGGCGGCGCCCAGCCCGATCGCCACCCGGGTGGCGATGCCGTCGAGCACCGACGCCACCAGCTCGGTGTCGACCTCCCGCACGTTGCCGTAGCGGGTGATGCGGGCCAGCGGCTCCACCGCCGCCATCAGCCGCTGGGTGTCGTGCTGGCGGGCGGCCTTGGCGGCCAGCGCGTCCATCGCCGTCCGGAGCGCGTCGGGGAGGTCGGCCAGCAGCGCCGCCTCGATCAGCTCGGTGAGCGTGGCGAGGTCGGCGTCGGCCACCCGCCCGGCCACCGTGGCGGCCGCGGCCTCCTCGATCGTGGTGCCCCGGCCCGAGGCGTCGATCAGGTGCAGCGCCAGCTCGGGCCGCCACTGCAGCCGCCAGGCCTCCTTGAAGGTGCCGCGGGTGCGGCCGCTGTCGACCGGCTCGCCCCAGGGCACGTCCAGCAGGCGCAGCCGGTGGAGCAGCTGGCTGCGGGCCCGGTGGGTCTCGCCGCGGAGGTCGAGGGTGACCACCTGCTCGGCCTCGTCGAGCCTCAGCCGCAGCCGCTTGCGCGTGCGCTCCAGGTCGCGGGCCAGCGGCACCATCGGGGTGGCCTCGGGGACCGCGCCCAACCCCTCCCCGACCAGCAGCTTCTCCCCCACCACCGCCAGCGGGACCGGGGAGCCGGCGCACAGGACCGACTCGGTGGCGTCGGTCAGCTCGGCCACCCCGGCCAGCGGTCGGCCCCGGAGGGCGGCGAGGGCGTCGGCGAGCCGGACGGCCTCGATCACCGACGCCGAGGAGGTGGGCAGGTCCTCGGCCCGCAGGAGCCGGGCGGTGCGGGTGAGCCAGCGGGCGGTCACGTCGTCGGCGCCCCGGCGGCGGCGGTCGCGGTCAGGGGAGTCGCCGTCGGGATCAACCGGGTCGAGGTCGCGGCCGGCCCGATCGGCGGCGGCGTCGACCGTGGTGAACAGGTGCTCGTACCAGCCCGGCGACGCCACCCCGGCGCCGTAGCCGCTGCGGTAGGACAGCCGGGCGTTGGTCCACGGCACCCAGGTGGCGGCCACCTTCACCTTGGGGAGGCCCTTCAGCAGCTCGGTGTCGTGCTTGACGCTGGGGAACGCCGCGGGCCGCAGGGCGGGCGCGTGCCAGGCACCGCACACGAACGCCACCCGGCCCTCGGGGCCCAGGCGCCGCAGCGTGGCCCGGAGCGTGCGGCGCATCGCCGCCTCCCGCCGCTCGTTCGACCGGCGGTGCCGCCGCCCCAGCGCCTCGTCCTTGCGCAGCTCGGCCATGGCGTCGGCCACGGCGGTGAACCGGTCGAGGCCGCCGTGGCGGTGCTCGACGGCGTCCTCCCACCAGCGCTCCGGGTCGTCGAAGCCGGCGGCCGCGGCCAGCACGGAGATGGGGTCGGCGGGGCCGTCCTCGTCGGCGTCGACCCCGTCATCGTCGTCGGCCTCGTCGTCCCCGTCGTCGTCCTCGTCGTCGTCCCCGTCGGCGCCGAGGGCGAGCTGGTGGGCGGCCGGGAGGTCGACGAAGTGGGCCTCGACGCCGTGCCGCAGCGCCCACCGGGCCGCCACCCACTCCGGCGAGAACACCGCCATCGGGTAGAACGCCGCCCGCCGGGTCGCCTCCGTGGCGTACACCAGGCCGGCGACCGGTGGCCGCATGCCGGGGTCGGCGATCAGGTCGAGCACGGCGTCGAGCTCGGGCGCACCCTCGATCAGCACCACGTCGGGGCGCACCTCGTCGAGCGCCTCGCCGACGGCGCGGGCGCTGCCCGGCCCGTGGTGCCGGATGCCGAGGACGACGACCCGGTCGGCGTCGGTCATCCCAGCTCGCGGCAGGCCCGGTACACGTCGGACCAGCCCTTCCGCTCCTTCACGACGGTCTCGAGGTACTCCTGCCAGGCGATCCGGTCCTGGACCGGGTCCTTCACCACCGCGCCGACCAGGCCGGCGGCCACGTCCTGGGCGCCGATCACGCCGTCGCCGAAGTGGGCGGCCAGCGCCAGCCCGTTGGTGACCACCGAGATCGCCTCGGCGGTCGACAGCGTGCCCGACGGCGACTTCAGGGTGGTCCGGCCGTCGGTGGTGACCCCCGCCCGCAGCTCGCGGAAGATCGTGACCACCCGCCGGATCTCGTCGAGGTCCTCCAGCTCCACCGGCAGCTCCAGCGCCCGGCCCAGCTGCGCCACCCGCCGCTGCACGATCGCCACCTCCTCGTCGAGGTCGTCGGGCAGCGGCAGGACCACCACGTTGAACCGCCGCATGAGCGCGGCCGACAGGTCGTTGACGCCCCGGTCGCGGTCGTTGGCGGTGGCGATCACGTTGAAGCCACGGCGGGCCTGGACCTCGACGTCGAGCTCGGGGATCGGCAGCGTCTTCTCCGACAGGACCGTGATCAGCGCGTCCTGGACGTCGGAGGGGATGCGGGTCAGCTCCTCGATCCGCACCAGCGCGCCCGCCTCCATGGCCCGGAGCACCGGGCTGGGCACCAGGGCGCCGCGGGTGGGGCCCTCGGCCAGGAGCCGGGCGTAGTTCCAGCCGTAGCGGATCGCCTCCTCGGGCGTGCCGGAGGTGCCCTGCACCAGCAGGGTCGACCGGCCCGAGATGGCGGCCGCCAGGTGCTCGCTCAGCCACGTCTTGGCGGTGCCGGGCACGCCGAGCAGGAGGAGCGCCCGGTCGGTGGCCAGCGTGGCGACGGCGATCTCGACCAGGCGGCGCTGGCCCACGTACTTGGGGGTGATCTCGGTGCCGTCGTCGAGCGTGCCGCCCAGGAGGTAGGTGACGACCGCCCAGGGCGACAGCCGCCAGTTGGGCGGGCGCGGCCGGTCGTCGACCTCGGCGAGCGCGGCGAGCTCGTGGGCGAACTCGTCCTCGGCGTGGGCGCGCACCACCTCGTCGAGGGACGCGGCGGGGCCGGGCGGGGCCGGCGTCGACGGGTCGGCCGGGCCGGGCGGGTCGGCCGGGTCGGTGGTGGCGGCCGGGACGGACGGGTCGGCCGGGTCGGTCATGCGAGCTCCTGGGCGATGGCGTGGCGGATCGACAGCGTGTGGACCACGTGCGACAGCGTGGCCCGCCGGCGGTCGTGCAGCGCGAGCTCGTCGATCCACCGTTGGAGGTCAGCGATGATGCCCACGTCGGCGGCCGCCGCCAACCCCGTCAGCGCCCGGTCGACCGCCGCGGCGTGCCTGGTGCCGTGGCGCAGCCGCTCGACCACCCACCGGCTGAGCGGCTCGTCCCACGGCCCGGGCGTGGCGGCCAGCAGGCCGGCGAGGGCGGTGTCCGCGGCGTGCTCCAGCGCCACGGGCAGGAGGCGGCGGGCCTCCTCGGCGGGGAGCGCGGCCAGCAGCTGGGGGTCGGGTGCCGCCCGGAGCAGGGCCCGGCACCACTCGGGGTCGCCCTGTCGGCCGGCGGCCCGGACCCAGCCGGCCAGCAGCTCGGGCGGCGCTCCCTCGACCGGCATCCCCTCCCAGCACGAGAGCGGGGCCGCGCCCACGATCTGGACGAACCACCAGGTGCGCCGACCCATGCCGGGCGGGGCGCCGGCGTCGACCACCCCGTCCCGGCGGGTGGCGGCGTCGACCGTCTCGGGCAGGGTGACGGTGGGCGGCCGGCCTCGCCGGCCCGGCTCGACCAGCGCCCGGGCCCGGTCGGCCATGCGGGCGGCGAGCGCCGAGCCGGGCAGGCGGGCCAGGAGGTCGGCGGCCGCGGCCCGGACCGCGGCGGCGCGGTCGTCGAGCGCGGCCTCGAGGAACGGCTCGTCGGCGGGGTCGAGGCCGGTGCGGAGCGCGGCGACGATCTTCGCCCGGTCGGCGGCGCTCTCGCCCGGCCAGGTCGCCTCGACGGCGCGGCGGGCGGCGTCAGGATCGGTGGCCCGCCGCTCGGCCAGCCACGCCAGCCGCTCGCCGATCCGGCCGGTGCGCCACACGTCGTCGCCCTCGTCGGGCGGTCGATCGACGGGTTCCGGAGCGCCGCCGGCGCCGTCGTCGCCGGTGGGTGCGGCCCACGCCCAGTCCGGGTTCCGGGCGGCGAGCCAGGCCAGCGGTCCCCCGCCGGCGGCCCGCACCGCCGGGCGCAGGCCCCGGACCCGGGTGGCGTGGTCGAGCAGCGCCGGGAGCAGCGCGGCCGGGGGCCGGCGACCGGTCGCCGCGCACCGGCGCAGCCAGTCCTCGAGCAGCGGCCCCGGCCCGCCGAGGACCCGGACCTGGCCCTCCAGCAGCAGGCCCAGCAGCTGGGCGGCGGTGGTCGACACCGGGCGCCGCTCGTCGACGGGGGCCGGCTCGGGCAGCTCGGGGACGCCGGGCGCGGGCACGAGCCCCACCCGGCGGTAGGTCGCCAGCGCCGCGGCGGCGGTCAGCACCGCGTCCTCGGCCCGCGGGGACCGGTCGTCGCCGTGCGCGGCGCCCGAGCCGGGCCCGGCGATCCCGTCGTCACCCAGCAGCGCCGCCACCCCGGCCACCAGGTCGGGAGGGAGGGGCTTGCGCTCGGTGCCGACCAGCGCCACCGACACCAGCCGGTCCCACAGCGCCGACGCCGACACCGCGGCCGGCACGGACGTCGAGGGGGTCGAGGGGGTCGGGGTCACGGTCACAGCGGCACCGGGTCCGCGGTCCGCACGGCGGTCGCCGACGGCACGGTCGGCGCCACCGCCAGCGGGTGCAGCGCCCCCGCCTCCCACTCGGCCACCACCGTGGCGGGCCGGCCGCCGGTCAGGGCCAGCAGCGTCCACGGGGCCACCAGCCGGCTCAGCGGCAGGCGCTGGTGGTCGGTCACGTCCTGCAGCCACCAGCGGTCGCCGTCGGGCACCGCCACCACCCTCGCCAGGGCGACCGGCAGCCGCTCGCGCCACGGGTTCGCGGCCAGGTGGGCGGAGAGCCGGTCGACCGCCTCGGCCACCCCGGTGGCCTTCGGCAACGCCCCCGACGCCACGACCCGGACATCGTCCCCCAGCACGCCGCGGGGCGGGTCGCTGCCCGGGTGCAGGGCGAGCGCCGCGTCGACCACCGAGCCGACGGTCTGCGCGGTGCGCAGCGTGCCCCCGGCGGCGGCGAAGTCGAGGAGCAGCACCCACCGCCCCGTCGTCTCGCCGTACAGCCAGGTGCGCTGGCTGACCACCTGCTCCAGCTCGTCCTGGCGCACGCCGGCCACCACCCACTGGTCGGCGACCTGCGGCAGGTCGGCCAGCTCGTCGCCCCGGAGGTACCAGCCGAGGTACACGCGGAGGTCGGCCAGCAGCTCGGGGCCGAGCCGGTCGCGGGCCCGCCACGCCCGGATCGCCAGCTGCCAGCGACCGATCTCGGCCAGGAGCAGGTCGGCCCAGTCGAGGCGGCCGACCAGCCGGCCGCCCATGCTCCGCACCCGCTCGGCGAGGCCCGGCATCTGGGCGTCGACCAGGCGCGACGCCATCCCGTCCCAGAACGCGTACGGCTGGCGGCGGGCGCCGGCGAGGCCCTGGCGGACCAGGTCGCCGAGCCACCGCTCCAGCTCGTCGATGCCGGCCGACATCGTCGCCTCCCGCTCGGCGCGGCGGCGGGCCTGCGCCTCGGGGTCGGCGGCCGGGCGGCGCGGCCCCTTCGCCCCGGCCCGGCCCGGCGGCGGGACCGGCGGGCCCGGCGGGCGCCCCGCCCCGGCGCCCAGCGCGCCGAGCGCGTCGCCGTGCTCGACCCACAGGAGGAGCAGGGCCACGCCGTGCTTGCAGGGCTGCTTCCGGCTGGGGCACGTGCAGCGGTAGGCGGGGCCGGTGAGGTCGACGGTGACCTGGTAGGGCGTCTTGCCGCTCCCCTGGCACCGCCCGAACACCAGCGACTCGGTGGCCCCCAGCTCCGACCACGGCCCGGGCCGCGCCAGCGCCTTCGCCGCCTGCGCCGACCGCGCGTCCGGCGACTGTGCCAGCACCTCCTGCCGTGTCCACCGGGACCGACCCACCCACCGACCGTACCGACCGGGCGCCGGATCCCGGCGCACCGTCCCCCGTCCCAAATTGCGTGGATCGGGCCGACATGTGCGGCTTCTCGGACGCAATCTGGGACGGGGGTGGGTCAGAGGGCGGTGAGGAGGGCGTGCCAGTCGGCGGCGAAGCGGTCGATGCCGAAGCGGTCGCGGGCCACCTCGCGGCCCTTGGCCCCCATGCGGTGGGCGAGGTCGGGGTCGTCGAGGAGGAGCCGCATGGCGTCGACGAGACGGCCGACGTCGGTGTCGACGAACCCCGTGACGCCGTCGTCCACCACCGTGGCCAGCTCGGTGGTGGCCAGCCCCACCACCGGCAGGCCCACGGCCATGGCCTCCAGCAGCGACAGGCCGAGGCTCGTCCACCGGGTGGTGTGGAGGTAGAAGCGGTAGGCCGCCAGGAACGCCGGAACCTCCGGGGGCGGCACCTCGCCGAGCCCGCCGAGCTCGTCGGCGCCCATGCCGACCAGGTCGAGCGGCACGTGCCGGCGCGCCGCCGCGAACACGTCGGCGCCGAGACGCCGGCCCCGCCGGGCCAGGTGGTTGGCGACGACGATCCCCCGGTCGTGCTCGCCCCGGTAGGTGGCGCCGGCCGGCACGGTGACGCCGTGCTCGATCACCCGGGTGGGGGTCCGGCCGCTGTCCCACATGAGGGCGTTGAACGGGGTCACGTGGACGAGGACGGCGTCGGGGTCGTCGACCGGGTGGACGGTGTCGGTGGGCGACGCCCGGGGCGGGTCGTGCTCCAGCACCACCTGGGGCCGGCCCCGCTGCGCGGCGGTGAGCAGCTCGTGACGGTCCACCTCCCAGTTGCGGTGGGTCTGGTGGAGCACCACGTCGACCTCCAGGGAGGGCAGCTCGTCGACGGTCACCTCGTGGACGTTCGACGGCCACGGCCACGCCCCCGTGCGACCGCCGTAGCCGGGCGGGCGCCCCGGGGCGACCGGCAGGTAGAGGTCGTGGTCGATGTGCGACAGGTACCAGAGGTAGGTGCCGTGGACGTGCCAGGTCAGCACCCGAAGGCGGCGGCTCACCGGGCTACCGCCGGTCCGGTCGGCGGCGCGTCGGTCGGCGACGACGGCGCCAGCTGCTCGTCCACGGCGGCGAGGACGTCGGCCGCTCCGGGCCAGCCGACCTCGCCCGGACCGCCGCCGGTGACGGTCCGGTGGCGCTGCCGGTCGAGCGGCGCCCAGCGCCACGGGTCGGCGGCGGCGGTGACCACCACGGCCGGTGCCCCGACGGCCGCGGCCACGTGGGCGGCGCCGGTGTCGTTGCTGACCACCAGGGCGGCGTCGCGGTAGAGGGCGCCGAGCACACCGACGTCGGTCCGCCCGGCGAGGTCGACGACCCGGCCGGTCCGGTCAGGGTCGGCCGGGTCGTCGAGCGCGGCCCGGAGGCGGCCGACGACGGCCGCCGTGCGGTCGGCCTCCGGGGCGGTGCCGGTGACGAGCACGTCGAACCCCTGCCGGGCCAGGTGCGCCCCGACCCGGGCGAACCCGGGGACCGACCAGGCCCGCTGGTACGTGGAGGCGCCCGGGTGCAGGCAGGCGAACGGGCGGCCCGTGCCGTCGCCGCGTGCGGCGCGGCGCAGGGTGCGGGCCGCCGCCACCTCGCCGTCGGTCACCGGCAGCTCGAGGTGGGTGCCCCGGGGCGGGCAGCCGGCCGCGGTGGTCACCGCCAGCAGGCGCTCGATCTCGGGGAGCCGCTCGTCGTAGGGCACGACGACCTCCTCGCCGGGGCCGGGGCCGGGGCCGGCGGCGCCCGGGGCGGCCGGGCCCCGCCCCCGACCGCCGTCCCCGGGCGGCCGGGTCACGACGCGGCGGCTGCCGCCCAGCAGGTCGAGGACGGCGTTGGACGTGACGCCGCTGCCGTGGAGCTGCAGCGCCAGGTCGAACCGGTGGGCCCCGGCGCGGCGGGCGAAGACCGCACGAGCCTCGGGGTCGGGCGCCACCTCGGGCACGCCCTCGACCCCCGCCACCGGCAGCAGCTCGTCGCACAGGTGGGGGAACCGGTCGACGAACCAGGCGGCGCCGGGCAGTCCGACCAGCGTGACCCGGGCGGCCGGGTGGGCCGCCCGCACGGCCCGCAGCGCCGGGACCAGGCACAGCAGGTCGCCGAGGCCGGGCAACGCCCGCAGGGCGGCCACCCGGTCGACCGTGACCGGCGCGGCCCTCACGGCCGTCACGGCCGTCACGACCGGATCACCCAGCGCAGGTGGCCGCGGGCCCGGTGGGCGCACGCGGCGGGCGGGATCAGGGCGCTGGTGACGACCATGGCCGCCACCTCCCTTCGGGTCCGGGGCCCGGGCGCGATGCGGGCGGCGGCGAACCGGAGCCAGCGCACCGCCCACCACCCCAGGCCGGCGACGGCCGGTCGCCGCCGGCCGAGGGCGAGCGCGGCCAGCCCCGCGGCGCCGACGGCGACCGTGGCGCGGTGCTGCGGGTAGGTGCCGGCCGCCGATCCCAGCCGGGCCCGCCACCCGGGTCCGTGGAGGCGTTCCATCGTCACGTCGTCGGCGTTGCCCTGCTGGAGCCGGACGCTCACCCACCAGGGGGCGGGCCGCACCGGGTGCCGCACCCGCCGCTCCCCGACCGCCAGGCGGCCGCCCCGGTCGAGCAGGCGCAGGGCCAGGTCGGAGTCCTCCCGATAGGCCCGGGGGAAGCGCTCGTCGAAACCGCCGACCGCGGCGAGCGCGGCGCGCCGGACGACCAGGTCGGCGGTGATCCACGGCGCGCCCTCCAGCCCCTGGACGTTGCGCTCCCAGTCCGACGGCCGCCGGCCCCGGGGCGGGGGCGGCACGCGCACCCGCCCCTGCACCGCCACCACGGCCGGGTCGGCGGCGTTGGCCAGGTCGTCCTCCAGGCGGCGGACCCAGTCGGGCGGCAGGTCGACGTCGTCGTCGAGGAAGGCGATCCACGGCGCGGTCGAGGCCCGCCAGCCGACGTTCCGGGCCGCGGCCGGCCCGCGACCGCCGCCCCGGACGACCTCGGCCCGCTCCCACCCGGGGCTGGCCGCCGGTCCGCCCGAGCCGTCGGGGCCGGCACCGCCGAGGACATCGAGGACGCCGAGGCCGTCGAGGCCGCCGCCACCGGGGCGGTCGTCCACCACCAGGAGCCGGGAGCCGGCGGGCAGCGTCCGGGCCAGCGTGTCGACCAGGGGCGCCAGCGACGGTCGCCCCACCGTGGGGATCACCACGTCGAACCGGGGCCGCTCGACCCCGTCGACCCGGTCGGCGACCCGCCCGACGCCGGGTGCCTCGGTGGCGGTCATCGCCCAACCCCGCCGGGGCGGCGGACGACGAACGGGTGCAGCACCAGCACGTCGATCGGGCTGGCCCCGAAGCACTCCAGGGCGTCGCGGGGCGAGTCGACCATCGGGCGGCCGGCGGTGTTGAAGCTGGTGTTCACCAGCACCGGCACCCCGGTCCGCTCCTCGAACGCGGCCAGCAGGCCGGCCACCAGGGGCTCGTCGGCGGGGTCGACCGTCTGCACCCGGGCGGTGCCGTCGACGTGGACGGCGGCCGGGATCCGCTCGGCCCACTCGGGCCGCACCCGGTGGACGAACAGCATGTACGGGCTGGGGAACCGGCCGTCGAAGATCGCCGGCGCCCGGTCGGCCAGCACCATCGGCGCCACCGGGCGGAACTCCTCCCGGCCCTTGATCGCGTTCATGCGGGCCAGGTTCGACGCCTGCCGGGGATCGACGAGCAGGCTGCGGTGCCCGAGGGCGCGGGGCCCGAACTCGCTGCGCCCCTCGAACCAGCCGACGACGGCACCGCCGGCCAGGGCGTCGGCGACCGTGCCGGCCAGGTCGCCGGGCCGGTCGAACCGCTCGTAGGGCTGCTCGGCCGTGCGGAGCACCTCCTCGATCTCGGCCGCCGACCAGCCCCGGCCCAGCGCGGCCGTGGTCATCGGCCGGACCGGCTCGCCGAGCCGGGCGGCGGCGTGGAGGGCGGCGCCCAGCGCGGTGCCGCTGTCGCCGGCGGCCGGCTGCACCCACACCTCGTCGAAGGGACCCTCGGCGGCGAGGCGGCCGTTGGCGACGCAGTTCAGGGCGACCCCGCCGGCCATGGTGAGGGCGCGCTCGCCGGTGGCGGCGTGCAGCCAGCGGGCCAGGTCGAGGATCACCTCCTCGACGCGGCGCTGGAGGGCGGCGGCCAGGTCGGCGTGGGCGCCGAGGGTGGGGTCGCCGGCGGGACGGCGGGGCACGAGGTCGCCGAGGTCGACCGGCGCCACCGTGAAGCCCCCGTCGTCGCGCACGGTGACGGCGTCCCGGAAGACGGCGCCGAAGTGCTCGGGGTCGCCGTAGGAGGCGAGCGCCATGACCTTGTACTCGTCCGACGACCGGCGGAACCCCAGGTGCTCGGTCACGTCCTCGTAGAGCAGCCCCAGCGAGTGGGGCAGCCGCTGGGTGGCGAGGACCGCGAGGTCGTCGCCGGTCCAGTGCCCGGCGAGGTGCGAGGCGGCCTCGCCCCGGCCGTCGAGCACCAGCACCGCGGAGGTGGGCGCCGGGGCCGCCAGGCAGGCGGAGGCGGCGTGCGCGACGTGGTGGGGCACGAACGCCACCCGGTCGGCGGGCAGGCCGGGGAGGGCACTGGCCAGGAACTCGGGCGCCCGGCGGGCGTAGAGGGTGCGCAGCGCCTCCCAGGGCGCCGCGGTGCCGGCCGCCACGCCGGGGGTCGCGGCCCCGACCAGGTCGTCGGCGGCGGGGGCGAGCGCCGGGTCGTAGGAGTAGGCGACGGCGTCGAGGTCGTCGGGCCGCAGGCCGGCGGCCGCCAGACACCACCGCGCCGACTCGACCGGGAGCTCCCAGGTGGAGAACGGCACGGCCTCCTTGCCGTGCTTGCGGCGGCTGAACCGCTCCTCCTCGGCGGCGGCGACGATCTCGCCGTCGACGACGAGCGCGGCGGCGGGGTCGTGGAACACGGCGTTGACACCGAGGACGTTGGCCATCGGTCGTCCTTCCTGTCGCTGATTGCGCTGGTTGCGCTGGTTGCTGGTCGAGCCGACCGGGCGCTGCGAGGTGGCTACGAGGCGGCCGCGGCCGCTCGCAGGATGCGGGTGGTCGAGCGCCCCTGGAGGACGGGCAGCAGCACGGCCCGCCCGCCCCACCGGGCCAGCACCTGCCGCTCGGGCAGGTGGCCGCCGGCGTGGTCGGCGCCCTTGACGAACAGGTGCGGCCGGAGCAGCGCCAGCAGCTCGCACGGGGTGTCCTCGGCGAAGGCCACCACGGCGTCGACGCAGGCGAGGCCCCGCAGCACGGCCAGCCGGTCGGCCAGCGGGTTGAGGGGCCGGGGGTCGCCCTTCAGGCGGCGCACCGAGGCGTCGTCGTTGACGCACACCACCAGGCAGTCGCCGAGGGCGCGGGCGGCCTCGAGGAGCCGCACGTGGCCGGCGTGGACGACGTCGAAGCAGCCACCGGCGGCGACCACGGTGCCGCCCCGGCTGCGCACGGCCGCCACCAGGGCGAGCGGGTCGTCGGGGTCGGGTTCGGGGGCGTGGGGGTCGCCGTCGCCGGCGGCGACCTCGGGGCCGGGCCGGGGTGCGCTCCCGAGACCGGGCAGCGAGGGCGCCGACGGGGATGGCGCCGACGAGGACGACGACGACACCGGCGACGGGGTCGGGCCGTGGGTCGGGAGCGCGCCGGCGACGTGGCGGCGGCCCGCCTCGACGGCGGCGGCCACGGCGTCGGCGACGGTGGCGCCGGCGGCGAGCCACGCCGCGGCCGTGGCGGCGAACCGGTCGCCGGCGCCGCACACGTCGCCGTCGGCCGGGCGGGCCGGGACGACGAGCGGAGCGGACCCGACCCCGGCCAGGACCGCGCCCTGCTCCCCCACCGTCACGGCGACGGCACCGTCGCACCGGTCGGCCAGCGCCTCGGCCAGCCCCGTCGCCGCCGCCACCGCCGTCCCCTCGCCGCCCGGGAGGAGGCGCGGCGACGGGGACGGGCGGGTGGCGGCGGTGCGGGTGGCGGCCGCGGGAACGGTGACGGCGAGGTGCCGGGCCTCGGCGAGGTTGGGGGTGACGAGGGTGCACCCGGGCAGCGGCGCGGCGCCCCGGGGGTGGGGGTCCCACACGACGGCACCGCCGGCCCGGCACCGGTGGGCGAGCGCCGCGGAGAGCGCCGGCCGGGCGCTCATGCCCCGGCCGTAGTCGGACACCAGCACGGCGTCGGCCGACCGGACGGCGTCCTCGGCGGCCGCCGTCCAGGCGCCGATCCCGGCCACCGGCTCGCAGTGGCGGTCGACCCGGGCCAGCGACCGTCCGCCGGCCCGGAGGCGCAGCTTGACCGGTGTGGGGCCGTCGAGACCCAGGTCGACCACGCGCACGCCGGCGTCCCGCAGGGCCCGGCGGACCCGGTCGCCCTCGGCGTCGGCACCCAGCGCGGCCACGAGCGTGACCTCCACGGGATCGGCGACGGGGGCGACGGGGGCGTCGGCGGCGGCGACCCCGGCGAAGGTGGCGTCGGCCGCGTAGAGGGCGGCGAGGCCGGCGCCGCCGGGGCGGGTCCGCTCGCCGGTGGCGTCGAGCACCGGGGCCGGGGCGTCCGGGCAGACCCGGTCGACCCGGCCGGTCCAGTCGACGTCGAGGAAGGCGTCGCCGACGACGGTCAGCCGGGGCACGGGCCGTCCCCTTCGGCACCGAGCCCGTCGGGCCCACGGCCGGCGTCGGGGCCCGCCAGCTCGAAGGCCAGGCACAGCAGGTGGACCACCACCTGCTGGACGTCCTGCACGCACGCCGTCGCCCCGGCCGCCACGGTGAGCGCGTCGTCGGCCCGGGCCGTCAGCGGGTTGGGGCCGGGCCCGGTCATCGCCCAGCACCGGAGGCCCCGCTCGCGGGCCGCGGCGGTCGCGGTCAGCAGGTTGCGGCTGCGGCCCGAGGTCGACAGGGCGAGGAACACGTCGCCCTCCCGCCCGTGGGCCTCCACCTGGCGGGCGAAGGTGTGGTCGTAGCCGTAGTCGTTCCCGATGGCGGTCAGCCCGACGGTCTCGGCGCTGAGCGCGAGGGCGCTGTAGGCGGGCCGCTCGCGGTCGAACCGGCCGACCAGCTCCCCGACCAGGTGCTGGGCCAGGGCGGCGCTGCCGCCGTTGCCGGCGACGAGCAGGCGGTGGCCGGCGTCGAGGCGGTGGCGCAGCTCGGCGCCCCAGCCCTCGATGCGGTCGAGCGTGGGCGTCATCGACCACAGGGCCCGCAGCGACGAGGCCAGGTGGGCGCTCAGGCGCTCGGCGACGGTCCCGCTCCCGGTCCCCGTGGCGCGGGTGCGGCCGGAGGGCCACGGCGGCACCGGCGGGACCGGCGGGACCGGCGCGGGCAGCGGCCCCGGCCCGAAGGTGGGGACGAGCCGCAGGGCGACGCCGTCGAGGAGCCCCGTCATGCCGGCACCGCCCACCAGTCGTCGCTCGAGCGGACCAGCTGCTCGTACACGTCGAGCGTCGAGCGGGCGACCTGCCGCCAGGTGTACAGCTCGCGCACCACGGCGACGGCCTCCTCGCCCATCCGGTGCCGCAGCGACGGGTTGGCGAGCAGGCGGCCCACGGCGGCGGCGATGCCGTCGGGGTCGTGGGGGCCGACCAGCAGGCCGGTGCGGCCGGGCCGGACCGTGTCGAGCATCCCGCCCACGGCGGTGGCCACCACGGGCACCCCGCAGGCCATGGCCTCGAGCGGCACGATCCCGAAGGGCTCGTACCAGGGCGCCGACACCACCACGTCGGCGGAGCGGAGCAGAGCGGGGACCATCCCGCGGGGCAGGCCGCCGAGGAGCCGGACCCGACGCTCGACGCCGCACGCCGCGGCGATCGACCGGAGGCGCCGGGCCTCGGGGTCGGCGGCCAGGGCGCGCCGGTCGGCGGGGCCGCCGGCCACCACCAGCTCCACCTCGGGGAGCTGGGGCAGGGCCCGAATCACGTCGTCGATGCCCTTGCGGGGCACCAACCGGCTGACCACCACGACCCGGTAGCGGCACGGCGACCCGCCGGCCGGCGCGCCCAGCCGCAGCCGCTCGCCGCGGGGCCGGAACACGGCCGGGTCGACGCCGCAGGGCACGACCGTGACGCGGTCCGGGTCGGCGCCCAGCGCCGCCAGCTCCCCGGCCTCGTCGGCGCAGGTGGCGACGATGTGGTCGACCGCCCGGACCAGCCGGTCCTCGGCGGCCCGCCGCTCGGTGGGGCTGGCGTCGGCCGCGCCCTGGTGCCGGGCCTTCACGGCGCCGAGGGCGTGGAACGTCTGCACCACCGGCACCCCGCCGCCGGCGGCCGCGCCGGCCACACCGGCGCTCCCGGCACCAGCGCCACCGGCCACCGCGCCGGCGGCCTCCACCGACGCCCAGCCCGACATCCAGAAGTGGGCGTGCACGACGTCGGGCGGGTCGTCCGACCACCGCTGCGCCAGCCCGGCGGCGAACTGCGGCATGTGCGCGAACAGCTCGTCCTTGGGGATGGGCGCCGCCGGGCCGGCGGGGACGTGCTCGACGACGACGCCGGGCGCGAGCTCGACGCGGTCGGGCAGGTGCCGGTCGTCGCGGCGGGTCAGGACGGTGACGTGGTGCCCCTGCGCGCCCAGTGCGGTGGCCAGGGCGGCCACGTGGACGTTCTGCCCACCGGCGTCCTCGCCGCCCATCGTCGCCAGCGGGCTGGCGTGCTCGGACACCAGGTGGATGCGGTACGGCCGGCGCATCAGCGCGCCGGCAGCGGCAGTGTGGTCATCGCGAAGCCTCCGGGCTCGGGATCGTTGCCGTGCGGGTCATCGGCTGCGGGGCCCGCGTGGGCTGGAGGTCCCGCGGAAGGAGCGATCGGGCGGCCTGCACCACGTCGTCGGGACCGACGACGTCGAGACAGGCCTGCCGGGGCAACGGGCAGCGCCGCGCCCGGCAGCCGGCGCAGGCGACGTCCTGGTCGCCGAGGGCGACGTAGGGGACGCGCCAGGGGTGCCAGCGGCGGAGCGGCACCGTGGGGGCGAAGGCGGTGACGCACGGGGTGCCCACCGCGGCGGCCAGGTGCACGGGCCCGGAGTTGCCGCCGACGAGGACGTCGGCCTCGGCGATGACGCTCCCGAGCTCACGCAACGTGGTCGCTCCTCCCAGGTTCTGCACACCGGCGTCTTCCCCGGCGACCCCGGCGGTTAGAACCGCTTCTTCGGGGCTCCCGACGACGCGCACCCGCCAGCCGTCGTCGACCAGCGCCTTCACGACCGCACGCCACCGCTCGGGCGCGAGCGTGCGGGCCGGCACGCTGGCCCCGGGGTGCACCACCACGACGGGTGCCGGTCGACCACTCGTGTGCGGTGCGTGGTGGCGCCCGGGGTCCGCGGCCGGGTCGCCGTCGCGCGCCGGGCGGGGCGCGCCGAGGTCGACGCGCAGCCGGTCGTCGGGGGGCCGGGGGAAGCCGGCGGCCTCCGCCACCCGCAGGTTGCGCTCGACCTCGTGGACGTCGGGGTCGCCGCGGAGGCGGACGTCGAGCAGCGCCCCCGGGTACTCGTGGCTGACCGCGGTGAGGTGCCCGACCCCGGCGAGCCGCAGCAGCAGGGCGAGCGGCAGGGGGCTCTGGTGCGACGAGCCGAGCAGGACCGCCCGCTCGACGCCCCGCCCGGCGACGGCCGCGACCAGGGCCTCGGTGGCCGCCCGGTCGACCGGCGGCGGCTCGGCGTCGATCCACGGGGCCCGCCACTCGAGGACCTCGTCGACGCCGGGGAGGAGCTCGGCGGCCGCCCGGCCCCGGGGCCCGCACAGGAGGCGCACCGGCCCGGCGCCCGACCCGCCGGCGACCGCCCGGACTGCGGGCCCGGCCAGCAGCACGTCGCCGGCGTTGTCGAGCCGGACGACCAGCGTCCCGCCCGGGGGCAGGCCCGGCGGGGGCTGGGCCGGCGAGGGCTGGGCCGGCGACGACCGTCCCGCCGGGCTCACGCCAGCACCAGGTCGACCGCGGCGCCGAAGGTCGGGGCGACGTGGGCCGCGGCCGCGACCTCCTCGGGCAACGTCTGCGCGTTGGGGACGAGGATCCCCCACGCGCCGGCGGCCTCGGCGGCGGCGAGGTCGGCGGCCGTGTCGCCCACGACCGCGCACCGCGCCGGTGGGACGCCGAGCCGGCGGGCGGCGGCCTCGATCATCCCCGGAGCCGGCTTGCGGCACCGGCAGCCCTCGTCGGGACCGTGCGGGCACCAGAGGAGCTCGTCGAACGGGCCGAGCAGCTCGTCGACCCGGTACATGGTCCGGACCAGGTCGTGGTGGGTGAAGTCGCCCCGGGCCACGCCGCTCTGGTTCGACACGACGGCGACCGCCAGGCCCGCGGCCCGGAGCCGGTCGAGGCCCTCGGCCACCGTCGGGAGCGGGATGACCCGCGCCGGGTCGCCGTTGTACGGGACGTCGACGACGAGCGTCCCGTCCCGGTCGCAGAGCACGGCGGCGATCTCCCGGTGCACGGTGCGCGCCTACCCCGCGTGGCCGGGCGCCTGTCCCGAAATCGTGCTCGGCAGGCCGCAGGTGGGTAGACGCCGCCCATGACGTCCACGTCGGATCCCACGACCGCGCCCGCTCCCACCACCACCGCCGCCGCCGGTGCCACGCCCGCTGCCGCCCCCGCTCCCGCGACGGCGACGACGACGGCGCCCGCGCCCGCCGCCCGGCGCCCGCTGGGCGGACCGGTGGTCGTGACCGGTGGGGCCTCCGGCCTGGGCGCGGCGGTGGCCCGCGCCGTCGACCGGACCGGCACGCCGGTCACGGTCCTCGACCGCCGCCCGTCGCCCGACGGCCTCCCCACCGAGGTGGTCGACCTCGCCGACGGCCGCGCCGCCGAGGACGCCGTGGCCCGGGCGGCGCGGGACGCCGGCGGCCTGTGGGCGGTCGTGACCTGCGCCGGCATCGACGTGCCCGGCCGCCTGGGGGACGTGACCGCCGACGACTGGGAGCGGGTCGTCCGCGTGAACCTGCTGGGCACCGCGGCGGTGGTGCGGGCCGCGCTCCCCCACCTGGAGGCGTCGCGCGGCCGGGTCGTGACCGTGGCCTCGACGCTGGGCCACCGGGCCCTGTCGGACGCCACCGCCTACTGCGCCTCGAAGTTCGGGGTGGTGGGCTTCAGCCGGGCCCTGACCGCCGAGCTGCAGGGCCGGGTGGGCGTCACGATGGTGACCCCCGGCGGCATGCAGACCGACTTCTTCACCGGGCGCGACGAGCGCTACCAGCCCCCGCCCGACCTGCAGCTCTGCCCGCCGGAGGCGGTGGCCGACGCGGTGCTGTTCGCCCTCACGACGCCCGCGGGCTGCGAGGTGCGGGAGCTGGTGGTCACGCCGCCCGAGGAGGGCTCCTGGCCCTGACCGCAGCGCCGTCCGACCGCCCGCCGTCGCCCGTCGCACCGGCGGGTGCGCGCCGTCGGCGCAGGAACCGATCCGCCCGGTGTCGAACGGCCGGCACGGGGTAGACGCGCCGTACCACCCCGACAAGGTGCACCGGTCCAGACCACGGGCTGCCACGCGCCGACCCATCGCCCCTCCGGAGGAGCAGTGGCCTTCAACCCCTTGGACCAGAAGGGCGTCCCCGTGCCCGACCAGCTACGCAGCTGGTCGGAGCTCAACGTCACCCCGTACGACAAGGATGCCGTCGACCCCTACACCCGCACCCGGGTGATCCTGATGAACGGGATCGAGGTCGAGTCGATCATCTTCAGCCACCAGTTCGCCCGCCACACCGACAACCTCGACATCAAGCGGGCGCTGGCGCTGTCCCGGCGGGTCGACCAGCAGCAGCAGAAGGCGGTCAACGGGCTCAACCCCGGCGACCAGAACCCGCTGGAGACCACCATCGGCTACGAGCAGGTCGCGGTCGACCTCACGGCCTGGCTCGCCCGCCACGAGCCCGACCCCCAGCTCAAGATGGCGCTCGACTTCGCCCTGCTGGAGGACTTCGACCACCTCTACCGGTACGCCAACCTCTACGAGCTGCTGGAGGGCAAGAAGGCCGACGCCATCACCGACCACCTCACCGAGGTGATGCCGGGCCGGCCCACCTACCTCGAGCACCGCCACCCCTACGACGACGTGCGGCCCCACTACGAGACCCACACCGTCGACCCGCTGTCGCGGCTCCACGTCATGACGATCGTGGCCGGCGAGCAGCAGACGATGAACTTCTACATGAACCACGGGGCCGACTGGATGCACCCGATCGCCCGTGGGCTGTACACCGAGATCGCCATGATCGAGGAGCAGCACGTCACCCACTACGAGTCGCTGCTCGACCCGCTCGACTCGTGGATCGCCCAGTGGGTGTTCCACGAGTACAACGAGGTCTACCTCTACTGGTCGATGCTGCAGAACGAGACCGACGAGCGCATCAAGGCGCTCTGGGAGCTCCACTGCGACATGGAGATCGGCCAGCTGCAGGTCGCCTGCGACTTCATGCGCCGCTACGAGGGCCGGGACCCGGCGGAGCTGCTGCCACCGGCCCTGCCGGAGGTGCCGGTCACCTTCGAGCCCAACAAGGCCTACGTGCGCGACCTGCTGGCCGCCACCGTCGACCTGACCGCCGACGGCATCCAGTACGTCGACACCGAGGACCTCCCCGCCGACCACCGGTACTTCCAGTGGCAGAAGACCGTCAACGCAGGCGGCGCCCCCAGCGAGCAGGTGATCGACGCGGCCCGCGACGACGGCGGCGAGTACCGCGACGAGACCGAGGGCCCGCACCCCATCGACGACCTCCGGCCCGTCCGCTGACCCCAGGAGCAGCAACGATGCCCATCCTCACCCCCACCGCGGCCACGGGCGCCCGCAGTCGCGCCATGGAGTCGACCTACGTCGACCCGGCCCGCCAGGTGACGCCCCGGGAGCTCGAGGAGCTCCTCGCCGGCACCGGCCTCAACGGGCCCTTCGTCGCCGACCTGCTGTCGGACGTGCTGGCCCACGAGCGGGCCGGCGCCCAGCTCTACCGGTCGGTGGCCAACCGCAGCCACAACCCGGTGCTGAAGAAGCAGTACGAGCACTTCGGCAAGGAGACCCTGGAGCACGTGGAGATCGTCGAGCGGCTCATCGAGCGCCTCGGCGGCGACCCCGGCTACGTCAGCCCCTCGGCCCGGGCCACCACCAAGGCCGGGACGGGCCTGCTGGAGTCGACGTTCCTGCTCGCCGGCTCGGTCGACCTGATGACCCAGGAGCTGGTCATGCTCGACGCGGTCCTCCTCGCCGAGGCCAAGGACCACGCCAACTGGAGCTGCCTGTCGCAGCTCGTCGAGAGCCTCCCCGAGGGCGAGGTGCGCGACGCCGTCGCCGAGGCGGTGCAGCAGGTCGAGCCCCAGGAGGACGAGCACCTGGGCTGGGCGACCGAGATGCGCTGCACGCTGGTGTCGGCCCAGGCCAAGTCCAAGGCGGTGCAGGTCGGCGGCGAGACGATGGAGCAGCTCGTCGCCCGCGTCCAGTCCTGGCTCGACTGAGCCGCCCGTCCCGCTCCCCGGCGTCATCGGCCGGCCGGTCACCCATCCCGGGGTCGCCGGCCGGCCGTGGCGCGTCCCGGGGCGCCGTCTCCAAATTGCGTTGATCAGGCCGACATATGCGGCTTTTCGAACGCAATTTGGGTGGGGTCAGGGGCGGCCGGCCCGCCGGTGGCGGCGCTCCCGCTCGTGGCGGGCGACGATGCGGGCGGCGATGTCGCGCACCTTCACGTTCTCCCGCTTGGAGGCCCGCTTGAGGACCGCCATCGCCTCGTCGCCGCCGACGCCCATCGACCCCATGAGGATCCCCTTGGCGGTGCCGATGAGCGTCCGGCGCTCGAGCGCGTAGCGGAGCTGGGCCGCCTCGAGGACCGCGGCCGTCAGGGCGTCCTGCGCCGGGTCGTCGACCGTGGCGAGCGTCGCCAACTGCTGCCGGAGCGCCGCGGCCAGCTCGGTCACCCTGTCGGTCCAGCCGCCGTCGGGGCCCGGGTCACGGTGGAGCACCGAGACCACCGCCACCGGCTCGTCACCGGCGGGCGCCGGGACCGCCGCCGAGGTGGCCGACCGGGCGCCGGCCCCGAGCAGCACGTCCCGGTCGGGGGTGCGGTCGAGCAACGGGTGGGCGGCGAGGTCGGCGACGTGGTCGGGGCCGACCCGGTCGAGCGCCGGCGTGGTCCACGTCGGGTGGGTGACGACGGCGAAGTGCTCGGCGAAGCCGCGGTCGACGCCGACGTGGGCCGTCAGGACCAGGCCCTTCGGGTGGACCACCCAGCCGGTCGCCATGTCGGCGCCGGCTCGGGCGAGCGTGCGGGTGGCCATCGCCACCAGCTCCCCGAGGGTGGCAGCGGCCCACAGGTCGGGGGGCCGTGTGCTGGGCAACGCCACGATGCGTTCCTCCCGGACGGCTGCGGGCTGGGCTGCGGACGGGGATCGTCCCCGACCGCGGTTACCCGGTCGCCCCGACCGTCAGCCTTCGTGTGGCGGCGGACCGGGAGGGTAGTGACAGCCATGCGAGTCGCGATCACCGGAGCCACCGGCAACGTGGGGACGGCGCTGGTCCGGCGCCTGGTCGGCGACGACCGGGTCACGTCGGTCCTGGCCATCGCCCGCCGCACCCCCGACCCCGCCCCCGAGCCCGACCTCGGCGTCGCCGCCGGCACCGGCGCCGGGGACCCCACGGCGAAGGTGACGTGGGTGGCCGCCGACGTCGCCACCGACGACCTCCGCCCCCACCTCGACGGCGCCGACGCCGTCGTCCACCTGGCGTGGCGGTTCCAGCCCACCCACCGGCCGACGGCCACCTGGGCGGCCAACGCCGTGGGCAGCCGCCGGGTGTTCGCCGCCGTGGCCGAGGCCGGCGTGCCGGCGCTGGTCCAC
>DATCLV010000047.1:0-1770 GCA_036563745.1 Acidimicrobiales bacterium
ACCTGCGAGGGCCTCCTCGTCAGCCTCGGCTGACCCCCACCTCCAGCGTGGTCGTCAGGGGGAGGTGGTCGGAGAGGGCGGGGTAGGGCGCGAAGGTCGCGTCGTCGGCGTAGGTGGGGACCTCGACGTCGACGACGTCCACGTCCTCGGTGACCCACAGGTAGTCGATGCGCCGCATCGGCGGGCGGTTGCGGCGGCCCGACCAGTTGGTGCGGCCGCCGTCGGGGTCGTCGGGGCGGGCGGTCAGCCAGGCGTCCCGGAGGCCGGCCGCGCGCAGCGCCCGGAAGATGTCGTCGTCGGGTTGGGCGTTGTAGTCGCCGCCGGCCGCCACCGGGCCCTGGTCGCCCAGGCGGCCCAGCAGCCACGCCACCTCGCGGGCCCGGTCCGCCGTCGACGTGGGCCCGTGGGGCGTGAGGTGCAGGTTGGCGACGGTCAGGTCACCGACCTGGCCGATCTGGACGATGCGGCGGCGCCAGTTCCACAGGAACCAGCGCCGGGTCACGGCCCGGGACCGCACGCCGGTCACCGGTCGGGTCAGGCCGAGGATCGCCATGCCCTCGGCCCGGACCCGCACCGGCCAGTGCTTCAGCGACCACCGGCACGACTGGGCGCCCAGCGCCCCGGCGATCTGGCGGGCCTGCTGGCGCTGGACCTCCTGCAGGAGCAGGACGTCGGTCCGTCGCTCGCGGCAGTGCCGCGCCACGACCTCGGGATCGACGCCCTTGCTGCCCTGCAGGTTCCACGTCGTGACCGTGAGCCGCACGGCCAGGACTCTACGACCGGGTGGGCCCCGGCTCGGCGCTCCGGCGCGTCAGCGCCGGCGCCGGCTCCGGTGCCGGCGTCAGCCGACCTGGAGGAGGATGGCGTCGCCCTGTCCGCCGCCGCCGCAGAGGGCCGCGGCGCCGAGACCGCCACCGCGGCGGCCCAGCTCGAGCAGCAGGGTGAGCGCCACGCGGGTGCCCGACATGCCGACCGGGTGGCCGAGGGCGATGGCGCCGCCGTTCACGTTGACGACCTCGTCGGTGATGCCCAGGTCCTGCATCGACGCCAGGCCCACGGCGGCGAACGCCTCGTTGAGCTCGAACAGGTCGACGTCCGACACCTGCTTGCCGACCGACTCCAGCGCCTTGAGGATCGCCCGCGACGGCTGGGTCAGCAGCGACGGGTCGGGGCCGGCCACCTGGCCGTAGCCCACGACCTCGCCCAGCGGCTGCGTGCCGAGGCGCTCGGCGGCGGCCTTCGAGGCGACGATCACGGCGGCGGCGCCGTCGGAGATCTGCGAGGCGTTGCCGGCGGTGATGTTGCCGGCCTTGTCGAACGCGGGCCGCAGGTTGGCCAGCGCCTCGGCGGTGGTGCCGGGGCGGACGCCCTCGTCGGTGTCGACGACCACCGGGTCGCCCTTCCGCTGCGGCACCTCGACCGGCACGATCTCGTCGGCGAAGCGGCCCTCCTTGATGGCGGCCGCGGCCCGCTCGTGCGACTTGGCGGCCAGGTCGTCCTGGGGCTCGCGGGCGAGGCCGGCCGACGCCGCGTACTTCTCGGTGCCGGCGCCCATCGCCACCTGGTCGAAGGCGCAGAAGAGGCCGTCGTACATCATCGAGTCGACGACCGACTTGTCGCCCAGGCGGTAGCCCTCGCGGGCGCCGGGCAGCAGGTACGGGGCCTGGGTCATCGACTCCATGCCCCCGGCGACGACGATCTCGGCGGCGCCCGACTGGATGAGCAGGTCGGCCAGGAAGATGGCGTTGAGGCCCGACAGGCACACCTTGT
>DATCLV010000050.1:0-3970 GCA_036563745.1 Acidimicrobiales bacterium
CCCTCGGGCTCTCGCAGACCGCTGCGTCCCAGGTGTCCGACCGGTTCGACGCCCGCCTGAACCGCGAGGTGACGCTCCAGGCCGCCACGCTGCCGGGCACCCTCCCCACGACGGCGACCGGTGCCGGCGGACCCGGCCGGAGCGGGCTCCCGCCCGACACCGAGGAGCGGGTCCGCCGGTTGGCCGGGGTGGAGGACGCCGCGGTCCTCGTGGACGCCGACCAGGCGTCGGTGCGCGCCACCCCGGCGCGGCCGGCGCTGACGATCTCGCTGCTCGGGCAGTCCACCGGGCTGGTCCGCACGATCGACGCCGACGTGCGCTGGCTTCCTGGACACCCCGAGTCGCTGGGGCCCCGGGAGGCGCTCGTCGGCAACGTCGCCGCCGCGCAGCTCGACCTGTCGCCGGTGGAGAACGAGCCGCAGATCTTCCTGAACGACGAGCCGTTCGACGTCGTGGGCATCGTCGAGGAGACGCAGCGGGCGCCCGAGGTGGTCGGCCGTGGTCGTCCGGTGGTCGGACGCCGAGGAGGTCGGGCACGTCACCAGCGGTCGGGTCCTCATCGAGACCGCCGCCGGCGCCGCCCGCCAGGTGGCCCGGCAGGCCCCGATCGCCATCGACCCCGCCGCGCCCGACCGGTTCGAGGTCGACTCGCCGGTCGACCCGAGGACGCTCCGCGCCGAGATCGAGGGCGACGTCAACGCCACGCTGCTCGCCCTGAGCGGGGTCGCCGCGCTGACGTCGGTCCTCGGGATCGCCAACGCCATGACCATGGGGGTCGTCCAGCGGACCAGCGAGTTCGGGTTGCGGCGGGCGATCGGCGCCCGGCCCCGCCACCTGCTGGCCCAGGTCATCACCGAGTCGGGCGTGGTCGGGCTGCTGGGTGGGCTGTTGGGCCTCTACCTCGGGATGGGCGGGCTGATCGTCGTCACGATCGTCAACCGCTGGCAGCCGGTGCTCGACCTCCAGCTGGCCCCGGTAGCTCTGGCGATCGGCACGCTCGTCGGGATGCTCGGCGGCACCGTCGCCGCCACCCGCGCCAGCCGCATCCAACCCATCGAAGCCCTCCGCCACTGACAGCGGAGCGAGGGGTGCGAATACCACGGCGGCCTTGGATTCTGGTTGGAGTTCAGGCTGCCATGGGACATGACCTACCTCCGGCACCGCCGGGGTCTGCGGTACCGGGCCTTGCGGGACGAACTGCAGTTGGTTGGCGGCATGGGTTAGCCGAGTTGTTGGGCGAGGCCGAGGAGGATGCCCTCGGGGCCGCGGATGTAGCAGAGGCGGTAGACGTCCTCGTAGTTCACGACCTCGGAGCTGACGAGCTCGGCGCCGTGCTCGGCGAGGCGGTCGAGGGTGGCGTCGAGGTCGTCGACGGAGAACATCGCCCGCAGGTAACCCAGGGCGTTCACCGGGGCGGTCCGGTGGTCGGCGACCACCTCCGGCTCCAGGAACCGGGACAGCTCCAGACGGCCGTGGCCGTCAGGCGTGCGGAGCATGGCGACCTCGACACGCTGGTCGCCCAGGCCCGTCACCGCGCCCGCCCACTCGCCCTCGACCATCGCCCGCCCCTCGAGCTCGAGGCCCAGCGCCTCGAAGAACGCGACGACGCGGTCCAGGTCCTCGACGACGATGCCCATGTTGTCCAGCCGGATCGACATCCGGCGAGCCTATGCACCGCGAGCCGATGTATGGCGGCAGGGCAGACGGGGGACGAGTGGTCGACAGCAGTTGTCGATCGAGGAGGGGAACCGGTGAGTGGAGACGCGACCGACTGGAGCGCCGGCAGTGGCGTGCCCGAGGGATCCGAGGGAGAGGTGTTCTCGGCCCGGAGCCGGCGGGACGGGTCGCGGGCGGTCCTGGAGATCGCCGGTGAGCTGGACCTGACGACGGTCGACCCGCTGGCCGCCGCGTTTCGCGAGGCCATCGCCGGCGGCGCCGACACCCTGGAGCTCGACACCTCGGGCGTCACCTTCGTCGACTCCCGGGCGCTGGCGATGTTCCTCGCCTTCCAGCTCAACGCCCCCAAGGAGGGCGTGACGATGCGGATGGTGGCGGCCTCGCCCGAGTTCGCCCGCGTCGCCACCGTCGCCGGCCTGGAGGAGGACCTCCTGCCGCCGCCCGACGCCGCCGCTACCGACGACGCCAACGACAGCGACGACCGCAACGACCGCAACGACGGCGACGACACCGGCAGCGCCGACGAGCCGGCGGGCGGCACCCGGCCCTAGACCGGCATCGGGGCGGCGCCGAGGGTCGCCAGGAGCTCCTGGCCCTCGGTGGCGTGCGTGCCGCCGGCGAGGACCAGGGTGCGGGCGTGCTGGTAGCGGGCGCCGGCGGCGTCGAGGGCGTCGGCGGCCCGGAGCAGCAGGGTCCGGTCGCCGGTGTGGAGCCCCTCGGCCCGGTCGACGATGGCGGTCGCCACCGGGTTCCCCGCGACGGCGGCCCGCGCCCGGGCGAGGCGGTCGTCGAGGTCGAGCCCGTCGAGGTCGAGCCCGTCGGCGCCGGCCCGCACCCCCGCCTCAGCCCACACCGCCGCGTACCACTGCCGCCACGCACCGGTGAGCCAGTGCGTCCGGGTCCCGGGATCGTCGGCGAGCGCCGCCATCGCGTGCTCGTGGTCGCCGTGGTGCAGGGCGACGATCGCGTCGAACAGCGGGGCGACGCCCTTCCGCCGGCCCTCCAGGTGCCCGATGGCCTGGTGCATGTACTCGAACACGCCCAGCCACTCCCGCCGGGACTCGTGGTCGCCCCGGAGCCCGTGGGCGAGCGCGGCGGCCAGCGGCGCCATGGCGAACCCGCCGATCGGCAGGCGGCCGGTCCGCTCCCACGCGTCCCGGAACCCGTCGGCCAGCTCGACGGCCCGGTCGAGCTCGCCGACGAGGGCGGCGGACACCAGCAGCCAGTCGGTCCGCAGCAGCCCCTCCTCCCGGAAGATCGGGCGCTGCCGCCGCAGGGCGTAACGCCGGCCGGTGGCCAGGTCGCCGGCGGCGATGCTGGTCAGCGGCGCCATGTGCAGGGCGTCCTCGAGCTCGTAGGCGAGGTCGATGTCCCGCACCGCCGGGCCGAGCAGCTCCAGCCGCCGGGCGGCGTGGACCGCCGCCGCGCCCGGGTCGCCCTGCATGAGGAGCGCCATCGTCAGGAGGTCGAGCGCCGCGCTGGTGAGCCGGGGATCGCCGTGCGGCTCGGTCAGGGCGACGGCGTGGGCGGCGATGTCGACGGTGAGCAGCTCGCCGTCGAGGCCGCCCGCCTGGGCGACGGCGATGGCCGCGGCGACGTGCGGGTCGTCCCCGGCGAGACGCCGGGCCTCGGCGAGCTGGGCCTCGGCGGTCCCGGGCGGCGGCAGCTCGGTGAAGATGCCGGCGGCCCGCCCGATCAGCTCGGCGGCCCGGGTGAGCTCCAGCGCAGCCCGGACGGGATCGCCCGCACGCTGGGCGGCGTCGGCCGCGGCAGCGTAGAGGCCGGCGGCGTCGCGGCTGTCGAGCCGGCACAGCGCCGCCGACGCCGCCCGGTGGAGCGCCGCGGCGGCCGCGGCGGCCGCCCGGGTCCCGGCCGCGTCGTCCCCATCCACGACATCCGCGACGCCGCCCTGCTCCGCCAGCTCCGCCGCCTGGGCGAACCGCCGCTGCGCCTCGCTCGGCAGCCCGTGGACGAAGGCGAGGTGTGCCAGCCGCAGCGCCAGCTCGTGGGCGGCGGCCCGGTACGCCGCCTCGGGCCGCTCGGCCGCCCACCGGAGCGCCGCCCGCAGGTCGTCGGCCAGCCGGTCGAACCGGGCGTCGGTGGCGGGGGAGTCGGCCTCCTCGGTGAGCGTGGCCGCCTCGTCGAGGCACCAGCGCAGGTGCCGGGCGTGGGTGTCGTCGGCCTCGCCGGTGCCGGCGAGGTGGTCGGTGCCGTACTGCCGCACGGTCTCCAGCATCCGGTAGCGGGGCGCGGCGGGGTCGGGCTCGACGAGCAGCAGGCTGCTGTCGGCCAG
>DATCLV010000052.1:0-22096 GCA_036563745.1 Acidimicrobiales bacterium
GGTCGGGTCTGGGCGGCGCTCCACGACCTGCCGCTCGACGCCGTCCCCCGGGCGCAGCCGGTCGACCTGTTCCACCAGCCCGACGACGGGGACGGCGACGCGGTCCGCCCCGACGGCCACCTCGACGCCGACTGGGCGGCCGGGGGCTGGGCGGAGTCGCCCGCCCGGGCGCAGCGCTGGGCGGCGCTCGCCCTCGACGCCGCGGGCAAGCAGGCCGAGCGCCTCGCCGCCCTGGCCGCCGGAACCCATGCCGGCGCCGGCACCAGCACTGGCATCGGAACCGGAACCGGAACCGGCATCGGCACCGGCATTGGCGGTCACGTCGGCGGCGGTACTGGCACCCGCGCCGGCGGCGGTACTGGCACCCCTCACACCGGCACTGGCACCGACGCTGGCGGCGGCACTGGCACCGACGCCGGCGGCGGCACCAGAACCGGTACCGGCACTGGCGGCCACGCCGGCACCAGCACTGGCACCGGCATCGGAACCGGCGCCGGCACCAGCACTGGCACTGGCACCCATGCCGCCGGCGGCACCGGCAGCCACGCCGGCGGCGGCACTGGCAGCCACGCTGGCGGCCGCGCCGATGGCGGCGCCCGGCCGCTGGCGCCGGCGACCGCCCGGGTCGAGTCGACCGCCGAGCTGCTGTGCGTCGAGCTGTCCCACGACGGCCTCCCCGTCGACCGGGCCGTTGCCGAGGCCCTGCTGGCCGACATCGTCGGGCCACGTCCCCGCAGCGAGGCGGAGGCGCAACGGCAGCGGGCCGAGCGCGACGCCGAGGTCCTCCGCCACGCCCCGGACGGCACCTGGGTGGACCTGCGCAGCCCAGGGCAGGTGAAGTCGCTGCTGCGGCGGGTCGGGATCGAGGTGCCGGACACCCGGGCCTGGCGTCTCGAGACCCTGCGTGACGAGCACCCGCTGGTCGACGCCCTGCTGACGTGGCGCAAGGCCGAGCGGGTCGCCACCACCTACGGCTACGCCTGGCTCGACGAGCACGTCGGCGAGGACGGGCGGCTGCGGGGGTCGTGGACGGGATCGGACGGCGCCGCCGGCCGCATGACCGCGTCGGCCGGTCTGCACAACCTGCTCGCCGACATGCGGCGGGCGGTCGTCGCGGAGCCCGGCCACGTCTTCGTCCGGGCCGACCTCGGCCAGATCGAGCCCCGCGTGCTGGCGGCCGTGTCGGGCGACCGGGCCCTCGCCCGGGCGGCCCAGGCCGACGACCTCTACCCGCCGCTCGCCGAGCACCTCGGCGTCGACCGGGCCACCGCCAAGGTGGCGATGCTCGGCGCCATGTACGGCCAGACCAGCGGCCACGGCGCCCAGGTGCAGCGCCGGCTGCGGTCGGCCTACCCGGTGGCCATGGCCTACCTGGAGGATGGCGACCGGGCCGGCCGGGCGGGTCGGGACGTCCGCACCTACGGCGGTCGGCTGGTCCGCCTGGGCGGCGGGGCGCCGGTCGACCCCGACGACCGCGCCCGGGCCGGTGCCCGCGGCCGCTACGGGCGCAACGCCCTCGTGCAGGGGGCGGCGGCCGAGCTGTTCAAGATGTGGGCCGTGACCGTCCGGGCCCGCGCCGCCGACCTCGGGGCCCGCATCGTCCTGTGCCTCCACGACGAGCTGCTCGTCCACGCCCCGGTCGAGCACGGCGACGCCGTCGCCACCCTCGTCGACCGCTGCCTCCAGGAGGCGGCGTCCCGGTGGGCGCCCGGCACGCCGGTCCGGTTCGTGGCCGACATCCAGGTCATCCCCACCTGGGCCGCCGCCAAGGAGTGACCCGACCGACTCGCCGTGTCGGCCGGGCCCCGAAGGGCGGGGTCGGGCGACGCTCACCGGGTAGGCAAAGGCTCGATGGCAACCTTGGCCGGACATCCCTACGTCACCCGGGCAGGTTGGGGCGCACGGGCCCCGACGTCGGGCTTCCAGCGGATGGCGACCCCGTCGCCCCGCCTGTGGGTCCACCACACCGGCACCGAGCAGCACGGCGCCGCCGCCCTCCGGGCGATCCAGCGGTACCACCAGCAGACCCGGGGCTGGAAGGACATCGCCTACAACTTCCTCGTCGACGACGACGGCACCATCTACGAGGGCCGCGGCGCCGGCATCGTCGGCGGGGCGACGGCCGGCGACAACGCCGGGTCGCACGCGATCTGCCTGCTCGGCAACTTCGAGGGCCGGGCGCCGACCGCGGCCGCACTCCGCACGCTGATCGACCTGGCCCGGCACGGTCGCACGGTCCGCTGGTGGGTGCCGACCTGCGGTGGCCACCGCGACGCCCCCGGCGCGAGCACCGCCTGCCCCGGGCGGCACCTCTACGCCCGGCTGCCCGAGGTCCGGCGGCAGATCGACCGGCCGACACCCGACGAGCTGTCCGAGGAGCTGATCGTGCAGTCGACCGCCTCGGGCGCGGCGCTGCTGCTGACCGGGGGCGTCACGTTCCTCATCGAGTCGAACGCCGAGCTCTCCGCCCACCGTGGCGCCGGCATCCCGGTCGTCGGGGTGGGCCCGGGGCAGTTCGAGCGCTACCGCCGCGCCCGCGCCGACGACTGACGGGCGGCGACGCCTCGTCGAACCTGCCCCCGAAACGGGGAGCCAGGTCCCCGTTTCGGGGGCAGGTTCGGATGACCGGCGATCAGCCGGTGTAGTCGGGTGCCCGCGGGATCGGGGTGGCGGGTGGTGGGGTGGGCGTGGACGAGGGCGTCGTCGTGGACGGGGGCGTCGTCGTGGACGGGGGCGACGGCGGCGTGGGTGGGGCGGCGGCGCAGTCCGGGTCGGCGTGGCCCTCCGCGGGCTCGCCCGACGCGTCCAGCAGGTGGTGGTAGCTGTTGAACTGGATGCTGATCCGGTCGTGCGCCGAGGCGTAGTTCGGGACGCACACCGTCTCCGGCCCGTCGCCCAGCCGGGGCACGGCCTCGACGGCGACGGTGCCGCTCGGCGGCATGTCGCCGGGCACGAACAGGTCGACGCCCGTGAGGAACGGCAGCCCGGTCGGTGTCACGGGAGCGGACAGGTTCGACTGCCGGTCGAGGTCGGCGTCGTGCACGAAGATGCCGATCGTCCGGTTGCTGCGGGGGCTGATGGCCGGCGTCAGGATCGACGTGCCGTTCACCGACAGCGTGTCGCCGGCGGCACCCTGGTCGCCCCACCACTCCTTGTTGCGGGTGATGGCGATGTTCACGTGGTCGTCGGTGAAGCCCCAGAACGAGTCGGCCAGCCCGCCCGGCTCGGAGGTGAGCAGCCGCACCCACCGGCTGCTGCGCACGAACCGCTGCACGAAGATGTGGTGGGTGTTGTCGCCCCGGCTGAGGGCGAACTCGTAGTAGGCGTCGCCGTCGGCGTGGAACGGCCCCCAGTGCCCGTCCGGCCCCGGGGTGAAGGTGGCCTCGGGCTCGTCGTCCAGGCGCTCGCCGGTGGTGCCGTCGACCTCGTAGATCTCCAGCGTCCCGTTGTCGGCGCCGGTGTTCTGCGGGAAGTAGATGGCCCGCCCGGACACCTCGATCTCGTCGGCGGGCTCCCGCACGACCTCGGTGAGCTCGGGCTCCTCGCCGGTGAGGAACTCGTGGATGGCGGCGAAGGTCTCGGGCGAGTTCACCACCTCGGTGTGCGCCTGCTCGGGGAAGCGGACGTTCTCGGCGCCCACGATCTGCCGGGCGGCGTCGCCCTCGCCCCACACGGCCAGGGTCTCGACGCCGCCGGGCGGCGCGGCGGCGGGGGCGCCGTCGAGGTTCACGTACTTGGCGACGCGGGCGGCCCGCTCGGGCGAGCTGTTCAGGTAGCCCTGCGACAGGCCGGTGCCCTGGGAGTGGCCGAGGAGGAAGACCTGGTCGACGCCGTGCTCGGCGGTGAGGTCGGCGATCAGCTGGTCGAGCCGCTCCCACACCTCCGCCTGGGAGCCGGGGTAGGCGAGCGAGTCGTGCTCGAACATCTCGATCAGCTCGTCGGGGTAGCCGTTGCTGGCGAAGCGGAGCGCCTGCGCCTCGAACTGCTGGCCCGACCCCATGAAGCCGTGCACGAAGATCATCGGCAGCGGCTCGGTGGGCGCTCCCTGCGCTCCCGCCGGTGCGGCGCCGGCGATGGTGGTGGCGGCCACCAGCAGGGCCGCTGCAACCAGCGCCCCGAGCCGCCCTCGAGATCTGGACATGATCCCCCGATCGTGGTCCGGTCTTGCCTGGAACGATCGCTTTACGATCACTCCACCTTGCTTTAGACCCGGGCGACACTACCCGCGGCCGCTCCCGGCCGTCACCCCGACGCTGTCGCCTCGGAGCGGCCCGTGCGTCATCCCGGGGCGGGGCGGCGACGCCGGGCCGGTGGACGCCGGGACAGGGCCGGGACGCCGGGCACGGCGAGGGCGGTGAACGCCTGGGCGGCGGGGGAGAGGGGGCCGGGGCGCCGGATCAGCCCGACCCGCCGCTCGATCGGCGGGCTGATCGGCCGCACCACCGCCCCCGGCAGCCGGGTCGCCCGCGCCACCGGCTCCGGCAGGATGCCGACGCCCGCGCCCGCCAGCACCATCGCGGTGATCGCCTCCCGGTGGTCGGTCTCGACGGCGACGTTCGGCACCAGCCCCGCGGCTCCGAACGCCTCCTCGATCTGCCGCCGCGTCGACGTGCCCGGCGGCGTCGTCACCAGTGGGAGCGCCGCCAGGTCGGCCAGCGCCAGCGCCTCCGAGCCGGGACCGCCCCGCCCACCACCGCGGCCGGCACCGCCGCCCCGACCACCACTGCCGCGGCCGCTGCCACCACCGCCGCCGGCACCACCACCCTCTCCGGCCGGCAAGACGGCGACGAAGCCCTGGGCCGCCAGCTCCACGGCCTCGAGGTCGGCCAGGCGGACCGGCAGCTCGGCGAACCCCAGCTCGCTCGCGCCCGTGCGGACCAGCTCGGCCACGTCGTCGGCGTCCTCGGGCTCCTCGATGTGGACCCGCACCCCCGGGTGCGCCGACCGGAACCGCCCCACCAGCTCGGCCACCGGGTCGACGGACAGCGTCGGCAGGCACACGAGGTCGAGCCGCCCGGCGGCCAGGCCGATCACCTCGGCGACCGCGGCCCGGGCGACCTCGGCGTCGCGCAGCGCCTGCCGGGCCGGGCCGAGGAGCGCCTCACCGGCGGCGGTCAGCCGCACCGACCGGCCCAGGCGGTGGAACAGCGGCGTCCCGAGCTCGTTCTCGAGCGCCTTTACCGTGTGCGACAGCGTGGGCTGGGTGACGCCCAGGGCGTCGGCGGCGCGGCCGAAGCCGCCCTCGTCGACGATCGCCACCACGTAGCGCAGCCCGCGCAGATCCATAGAGACAACCTATCGATGGCATTGACATCATTGGGTTGGTCGATGGGCTGCGGCTCGGTTGCCTAGGACCCCGTGACGAGTTGGATCCCCGTGGCCGGCGTGGTCGTCGGCATCCTCTACGGCCTGTTCGGCGTCGGCTCCGCCTTCGCCACCCCCGCGCTGGCGTTGGTCGGTGTCCCCCCGCTGACCGCCGTCGTCGCCCCGCTGCCGGCGTTCGTGCCGAGCTCGATGGCCGGGGCGTGGTCGTACGCCCGGCAGGGTCGGGTCGACCGGGCGCTGGCGGCCCGGGTGATGGCCGGGGCGGTGCCGGCCGCGGTGGCCGGGGCGGCGCTGAGCCCGCACGTGGGCGGCGACGCCCTGCTCGTGCTGCAGGGCCTGGTGCTGCTGGGGATCGGCGCCCGGCTGCTGGCGACGGCCCGCCGGGGCGCGCCGGCGGTCGCCGCGGCGTCGCCGCGCTGGCGGACCGGGTGGGCGGTGGTCGCGGCGGCGGTGGGTGTCGGGTTCGCGTCGGGCCTGCTGGCCAACGGCGGCGGCTTCCTGCTGGTGCCGTGGTTCCTGCTCGTCCTCGGTCTCGACCTGCACCGGGCCACCGGCACGAGCCTCGTGGTGGCGGCGGCGCTGACCGTGCCGACGGTGCTCACCCACGCGCTGCTGGCCGGCGTCGACTGGCAGGTTGCCGGCCCCTTCGCCCTCGGCGTGGTCCCGGGCACGACGCTGGGGGGCTGGCTCGCCCAGCGCCTCCCGACCGGCCGGATGAAGGCGGCGTTCGGCGGCCTCCTGGTCGTCCTGGGCCTCCGCTGCATCGCTGGCTGAGGTCCGCGGCCCCGGGCGACACCCCAACTGCGGGGGTCCGAGGTGGGCGGCGGCGCCGTAGGCTCCCGCGCATGTCCGAGTGGAACGCGTCGATCATCGAGGAGTTCCGGGCGAACGGGGGCAAGGTCGGCGGTGCGTTCGAGGGGGCGGACCTGCTCCTCCTGCACACGACGGGCGCCCGGAGCGGCCAGGAGCGGGTCAACCCGCTCGTCTACCGGCCGCACGGCGACGACTTGGTGATCTTCGCCTCCTTCGCCGGCGCCCCCGTCCACCCCGCCTGGTACCACAACCTCGTCAAGAACCCGGACGTCGAGGTGGAGGTGGGGACCGAGACCGTCCCCATGCGGGCCCGGGTGGCGGAGGGCGCGGAGCGGGACGAGCTGTGGGAGCAGCAGAAGCAGCGCATGCCCGGCTTCGCCGACTACGAGGCGAGGACCACCCGCCGGATCCCGGTGGTCGTGCTCGAACGGCGCTGAGCCCGGACACCCCGGAAGGGGCGGCCTGCCGGCGGAGTCGGGGTCAGGTGGCCCGACCCCACCGACAGGCGCCCGATCGGTGGTGACCAGGTGATCGGCGGTCGGCCGATCGAGGTCACGGCGTCCAGCCGCGCAAGGCGGTCAGTTGCAGGTCGGCGTGAACGGCTGGTTCGTGAAGCGGGCGTGCAGCCAGTTGGTGACGTCGCCCTGGGCGGCGAAGATCCCGAGCAGGTGCTCGGCGAGCCAGTAGTCGGCCCACTGGATCCGGGCGCCGCGGCCGCACCAGGCGGTTCGCAGGCTGGTGCCCTGGTCGTACGGGATGATCTCGTCGAGCACCCCGTGGTACAGGTACACCGGCACCTGCGGCCGGACGTTGCCGAGCCGCTGCTCGTTGACCCGGGCCTGCCACTGAGGCGTGGCCAGCGGGTTCGTGTGGGTCACCGACGAGATGTTCTTGAAGGCGCCGAGCGCCAGGCCGTCGATGAGGCAGGCCTCTCGGCCGGCGGCGAGCATGTCGCGCCCGGCCTGGTTGAGGTAGGCCTCGAGGTTCAGCTCGGGGTAGGCCGAGTTGAGCCCGGCGGCGGCGAGGGCCAGGAAGCTGAAGAAGAAGCTCCCGGGTCCGTTGAGGTGGTCGGCGAGCCGGGCCAGGTCGGACGGCACGCCGCCGGCCGCCACGCCCTTGATGTTGAGCTCGGGGGCGTAGGTCGCCTCCAGCTCGGCGACCGCCGCGGCGGCCTGGCCGCCCTGGGAGTAGCCGACCACGCCGACCGGCGCGTCGGCGGCGATGCCCGAGCCGGGCAGCCGCTGGGCGGCGCGCACGAGGTCGAGGATGGCGTGGGCCTCGGCGTCCTTGACCACGTAGGTGTGGTCGCCGGGCGTGCCCAGCTTCTCGTAGTCGGTGACGGCGACGGCCCAGCCGCGGTCGAGCAGGCCTTGGATGTTGCCCTGCTCGTAGAGCAGCGAGCTCGTCATCGACTTCGACGCCGCGCAGTCGTCGCCGAGGCCCTGGGTCCCGACGGCGTAGGCGACGACCGGGCGGGGGCCGCCGCCGGTCCACGCCGCCTTGGGCACGAGCAGGGTGCCGGTGACGTAGTTGGGCTGGCCGGTGGCGCTGGTCGACCGGTACTTGATGGCGGTCGAGCGCACGTTGGTGTTGATGCCGAAGTTGGTCTCGACCGAGGCGATCACGTCGCCGGGGCGGCTCGGCAGCGACGCGGGTGGTTCGTAGAAGCTGGGCGGCGGCTCGCACGCGGCGGCCGAGACGGTCAGGGCCGCGACGGTGAGCACGGACGCGACGGCGCGCCTCCATCGGTGGTGTTGCACTCTGTTCTCCCCCTCCAAGGCGACCAGATGGGTCAACAACTCACGACGTTTACGGTCGCAGGGGTCAATATAAATCGCAGAGCGTGGTAATGAAAGCGGTCGTTCCCGCCTGCGTCAACCCTGGTGGCTGCCCGGTATCCGACCGACAGCGCCGCGTACCCTGGCGCCCCATGGGGTGCACCACGGGTACCGGCGGCACGGCACGGCCCCGGGAGCGTGACGATCCGCGACCACGGCCGTCGGCACGTTCGGCGACCCGGCCCCCGGTGGGCGAGCGGGCGTGAGCCGCACCCGGTACACCTTCGGCGACGGCGACGTGGCCGCCGACCGCCTGGCGCTCGTGGCGTCGGTGTTCGAGCCGTCGTCCCGGCGGCTGCTGGCGCGGGCGCCCCGCTCGGCGGCGAGGACGTCGCCCACCCCGTCGACGCCCCGGTCGCGGCCCGCATGTTCGGCATGAACCTGGCGGTGTGGGGCGACGACGCCGTCCACTCGGGGCTCGCCACCGCGGCCGAGGTCGACCGGCTGGCCGAGGGGCTCGCCGGCGTCCGGTCCGGCACGGTGGTCTGGACGCACCGCCACCTGGTGCTCGTCGCCTGACGTGCTGGGCCTCCTGCTGCCAGGCGTCCGGGAGGTGCGGGCCGCGCTCGCCGCCGGGACGCTGCTGCTCCTGTCCGCCTACCTGCTGCTCTACGAGCCGGCCGACACGGTGGTGGCCGGCGACCGGGTGAGCCCCGCGCTGCGGTCGCTGTACGACACGCTGGGCCGGGGCGGGCTCCTCGTGGCGGCGGCCGTCGCCGCGTACGTGGTGGGCGCGGTGGTGATGCGCGCGGTGACCCGCCGCCTCCGGCTGTTCCACGCCGCCTTCGTCGACCGCGTCGCCGATCCCGGCTACCTCGACGCGCCCCGCAAGCCGTGGCCGACCCACCTCCTGTCGCCGCTGTCCCGACCGGCCATGCGGCGGGTCCGCAGCCTGTGCGAGCAGCGGGGTGTGCAGTTCGAGGCGGTGCTGGCCGACATCGTCCTGTCGGGCGGGAAGCGGCTCCTCGGCACCAACCGCGACCTCTACGGCGACTACGACCGGTTGCTCTCCGAGGGCGAGCTCCGGCTGGCGGTGTCCGGGCCGTCGGTGCTGCTCGCGGTCGCGGTGGCGTTGCAGGTCCCGGCGCCGTGGCCGGTCGAGGCGGGCGGGGTGGCGTTGACCGTGCTCATGGCGGCGGCGCTGGTGTCCGACGCCCTCTCGTCGCTGCGCGACGCCTACTCGATGTACGCCCACCTCGTCACCGACGGCGTGGTCGCCACCCCCACGCTCGACGCCGGCCCCGCCCGCCCGGGCGCCACGCCGCCGCCCGCGGACGAGGACTGACCGGGCACGGCGCACGACCGGCGACCGCGGGAGCGTCGGGGACCGACGGCCGGGCGCGGCACGGCCGCCCCGGAGGGCGGCCGTCGTGCCGAGCAGGTCGGCGAGTCGGTCGGGCAGCCGGCGCTAGTAGCCGACGCGGCCCGACATCCGGTCGTAGTACTGGTTGCTGTCCGGGCGGTACAGGTAGAAGAGGATCGCCACGGCGAGCACGATGCCGATCAGCGACGCCACGATCGAGAGGCCCGTCGACTGTCCGCCCGCGATGCCGATCAGCGTGAACAGCACGTTCAGGCCGCCGAGCACGGTGGCGACCGTGCGGGCCCACGCCTTGCCCTGCCCGTTGGCGCTGGCCATCCACAGCCACACGCCGGCGCCGATCAAGCCGATCACCACGCCGAAGGCGATGCCGACGTTGACCGCCGTGTCGACCTCGCTGCTGGTGAAGCTGGGGTTGTCCTCGATGACCTGGTCGCGCAAGGCGTCCTTCGACAGGAACGCGAAGATGATGCCCAGGACGCTCAGCGCCGCGCCCACCTGCATCAGCCGCACGGCCATCTTGATGCTCGGCGGCTGCTCGACCGACCCCGGTACGGGTGTTGGCGCCGACGCCTGGTTGGGGTCACCCCACGGACCTGGTGAAGGCGGCGGTTGCGGTGCGCTCACTGTCGTCTCCCCTGAGAAGTGCAACGCCGAGAGACTCCCCGGCCCGGCCAGTGTGGCACTCCTACCCATCACACGGAGGGATGACCCACCGGTGCGGTGCGGCTGCCCCGCCGGGCGGGTGCGCGCGGCGAGCCCGGCGCCGCGGGTCAGGCGAGGCCGGCGAGGCGGAGCATCGACGGCGGGATGCCGTCGTCGCCGTCGGCGAGCATCGCCGCCCGCTCGACGTTGACCTCGTCGTGCTCGCGGTCGGCCCACTCGTCCCAGGGGCCCGCCGGGATCGCCTTCACGTCGCCCTTGGCGTCGGCGCACGCCCGCAGGTACGCCTGCTGGGCCCGGAGCTCCTCCTCGCCGCCGATCTGCCCGTGGCCCGGGACGATGATCGGCGCCAGCTCGGCCAGCCGGTCGAGCTCGTCGGCCCACTTGAGCGGGTCGCCCTGCCAGCACAGCGGGGTGACCCCGAAGCTGCACATGGCGCCGGCGAACATGATCTGCGCCCCCGGCAGCACCGCCACCAGGTTCTCCTCCATCGGCCCGGCCGTCGTGTAGAGCGCGACCGCGTCGGTGAGCTGCACGTCGGAGCTCACCACGTGGCTGACGGGGCGGGTGGTGACGGCGTCGAACTCGCCGGCCTCGGCGGGGTAGAGCGCCCGCCAGCTGTCGACGTTGGGCGGCTGGTCGAGGTGGACGCTGGTCTGCCTGCTGCCGTACACCGCCGCGAGCTTGAACCGCCCGGTCCCGCCGGCGAACTCGACGCTGCTGCTGGTGAGGACGGTCCGCCGCACCGGCAGGCCGCTCTCCTCGACGGCCTGGGCGAACGGTTCCCACTGGCTCGGCGTCATCAGCGTGTCGATGAGCGTGATGCCGTCGGCGTCGACCACGACGCCGGCGTTCGTGTTCCCACGCCGAGGGGGCCACTGGAACCACCCGAAGACGCCGGTGGCGAGGGGGTCGAGAAGCACGGCGACCGACAATACTTCCCACATCGCGACTGATGGACCAGGTCGTCGGGGTATCACTAGCGTCTAAACCCTGGACCTCCGCCACTAGGGTGACGGAGGCGGTCAGGCGGCAAAGGCGGGACAGGTGACGTTCTCAACCGACCCTCGGTGGCGAAAGATCTGGAGACCCCTCGGAGGGGGACGCTGATGGCTCGTCCTTCTCCCGGGGCCGAGCGGGTGGTGGCCGTCCTGGAGTTCATGGCGGCCCGTCCCGACGAGCGGTTCACCCTCTCCGAGCTGGCGCGAGGCTGCGACCTCAACAAGGCGACCGCCCACGCGCTGCTGACGGAGCTGGCGGCACGGGGCGTCCTGCTCCGCCACCCGGACGAGAAGCGGTACTCGCTCGGCCCCCGGCTGGTGCCCGTCGGCACGGCCGCGCAGCGGGGCTACCGGGCGCAGGACTTCACACCCGGCGTGCTGCGACGGCTGTCGTCGTCGACCGGGTTGTCCACGGCCGCCGTGGTCATGGAGCCCCACGGCGACCACGCCACGGTGGTCACCCGGTCCGACCCCGACGCACCGCCCCCGGTGCCCCAGCGCTGGCCGCTGGTGCCCCCGAACGGGGCGGTGTTCTACGCCTGGGCCGACGAGCCGTCGGTGGAGGCGTGGCTGGCCCGGTCGCCGGCGATCGCGTCGGTGCAGGAGGCGATCGGCGCGCTGGAGGCGGCGCGGCGCATGGGCGTCGTCATCGGGGCCGCGATCCCCGAGTGGTACCGGCTGTGCTCGCTGCTCGCCGAGCGGGCGGCCACGGCCCCGCCCCCGGGCGCGAACCACGAGGCGGCCAACGGCAGCCAGTCGGCGCTGCGCGACGCCCTGTGGCACCTCGCCCGCAGCTCGCCGCTGATCACCGACGTCGACCCCAACGCCACCTACCGCGCCGCGTACATCACGGCGCCGGTGTTCGACCACGAGGGCTCGGTGATCCTGGCCGTCGTGGCCGGGGGCGAGCCGGTGCGGCCACGGGTCGGGCGCGACCTGCTGGCGCTGGCCGAGCGGGTGGTGGCGGCGGCCGACGAGCTGACCACGACGTCCCACGGCCGCAAGCCCGACTGAGCCCCGACCGATCCCCGGAGCGTCCCGGGCCCGGGGTGTCCAGTGGCCCCGGCGACATCCGGGTCGCCGGGCGCGGTGGGGGGAGGTGCGGGAAGCGGTCGTCGGGCACCCAGCCGGGTACGTTCTGCACATGTCCGACTACTCGGCCCCTCTGGATGACATCCGCTTCGTGCTCGACAACGTGGTGGACCTGGCCGGGCTGGCCAAGTTCGACGCGTACCAGCACGTCGACGGCGACACGGTCCAGGGCCTCCTGGAGGAGAACGCCCGGTTCATGGAGGAGGTCGTCGCCCCCCTGAACCGGGTGGGCGACGTGCAGCACAGCCGGTGGGACGCCGGCCAGGTCGTCACTCCCGACGGGTTCCGGGAGGCCTACCAGCAGTACGTGGCCGCCGGGTGGGGTGCGGTGCCGATGCCGGTCGAGTACGGCGGCGGCGGCTTCCCGTGGCTCGTCGGCGTGGTCCTGCAGGAGATCATGCAGGAGGCCAACCTGTCGTTCTCGATGTGCCCCCTGCTCACCCAGGGCGCCATCGACATGCTCCTCCACTACGGCGACGAGGGGCAGAAGGAGAAGTTCCTGCCCAGGATGGTGACCGGCGAGTGGACCGGCACCATGAACCTCACCGAGCCGCAGGCCGGCTCCGACGTCGGGGCGATCACGACGAAGGCGGTGCCCACCGACGAGGAGGGTGTCTACCGGATCACCGGGCAGAAGATCTTCATCTCGTTCGGCGAGCACGACCTGGCCGACAACATCATCCACCTCGTGCTGGCCCGGGTGCCCGACGCGCCGCCCGGGACCAAGGGCATCTCCTGCTTCATCGTGCCGAAGTACCTGGTCGACGAGGACGGCAACCTGGGCGAGCGCAACGCCGTCCACTGCGTGTCGATCGAGGACAAGATGGGCATCAAGGCCTCGCCCACCTGCGTGATGGCCTACGAGGACGCCACCGGCTACCTCATCGGCGAGACCAACGCCGGCATGCGCTACATGTTCCGGATGATGAACACGGCCCGGCTGTCGGTCGGGCTGCAGGGCCTGGCGCTGGGGGAGCGGGCCTACCAGCGGGCCGTCGCCTACGCCAACGAGCGGCGCCAGGGCCGGGCGCCGGGCGCGCCGGCGGGCGAGCAGTCGCTCATCGTCGAGCTCCCCGACGTGCGCCGGATGCTGCTCACCATGCGGGCGATCAACGAGGCGGCGCGCTGCCTCGTCTACCTCAACGCCGAGTGCCTCGACCACGCCCAGCACCACCCCGACGAGGCGGTCCGCCAGCAGCGCCAGGAGATGGCCGACCTGCTCACGCCGATCACCAAGGGCTGGGGCACCGACATGGGTGTCGAGGTCACCTCGCTCGCCATCCAGGTGTTCGGCGGCATGGGCTACATCGAGGAGACCGGCGTCGCCCAGTACTACCGCGACGCCCGCATCGCCCCCATCTACGAGGGCACGAACGGCATCCAGGCCATGGACCTCGTCGGCCGGAAGCTGCCGATGCGGGGCGGCGGCGTGGTCATGGACCACCTGGCGAGCATCGCGGCCACCGCCGAGGAGGCGGCGGCGTCCGGCGGCGACGAGCTGGGGTCGATCTCGACCCGGCTGTCGTCGGCGGTGGGGGTGGCGAAGGAGGCCACCGAGTGGTTGATGGCCAACGGCCTCGCCGATCCGAACAACGCCCTGGCCGGCGCCACGCCCTACCTGCGGATGATGGGCACGGTCACCGGCGGCTGGCTGCTGGCCCGGTCGGCGCTGGCGGCGCAGCGGCGGCTGACCGCGGGCGCGTCGGGCAAGGACGCCGACCTCTACCGGCAGAAGATCGTCACCGCCCGCTTCTTCTGCGACCAGATCCTGCCGACCGCCGAGGGCCTGCTCCCGGCGGTCACGGCGGGCCCCGGCGACCTCGCCGCCGCGGCGTTCTGAGCTCCTGACCATCGGCGTTGCCGTGCGCCGGCGTGTGCCTTCGGGCCACGCCGGCGCCGGTAGCCTCGCCCCGCGTGGGCGAACCGGTGGCGAGCGAGCGGCCACCGCTGTGGCGCCGGCCACCCGGCCGGCTGTTCCACGGTGTCCTGGCCGTGGCGGTGCTGGTGCTGCTGTGGTCGGTCAGCACCCCCGCATCGATCTCGAACGGCGTGCTCGTGGCCGCGCTCGTCCTCCTCGCGGGCCAGAGCGTCTGGACCGTGCGCGCCGTCGGGTTCCTCACCTTGTGGTGGCGCGACCGGACGCGGCCCGGCCTGGTGAACTTCCTGCTGGCGCCGGCGTGCGGCCTCGTCGTGCTGCTCACGGTCCAGGCGGAGGTGCCGCTGCGGCTGCGGTGGCTCGCGAGCCGCCCGGCGTTCGAGGACGCGGTCGCGGCGGCGCTCGACGCTGCCGGCACCGCCGACAGCGCCGCCGCCCTCGACGAGATCGGCTGGGTGACGGTCGACGGCGTCGGCGAGGGCGGGTGGATCGGGCTGTACGAGATCGAGCGCGTCCGGTGCGTCGGCCGCGGTGGGGTGCTGTTCCTCGAGGCGACCGGCGGTGGCGACTTCGGCGGCAACGGGTTCGCGTACCTGCCGGAGGGGCCCGACGAGCTCGCGCCGCACGCCGCGGGCGTCGACCCCACGATCCGGCACCTGGGCGGCCCGTGGTACGCGTGGGCCGCCGACGTCCTGTGACCGACGCCGACGCCGAGGCCGAGGCCGTCGTCGTTGTCGTCGTCGCCATCGCCGTCGCCGGCGGGCGCCGGCGACGGGCGTCCTACATCGTCTCCTCGAAGCTGACCTCGCCCTCGCCGCGCAGGACGTTCTTCAGCAGCTTCCCGGACGCGTTGCGGGGGAGCGGGTCCTCGGTCAGCTCGACGTAGGCGGGCACCTTGAACTCGGCGAGGGTCTGGCGGACCCAGTCGCGCACCTCGTCCTCGGTGAGCTTCTGGCCGGTCTCCACCTGGACGACCGCCTTCACCTCCTCGCCCAGCTCGGGGTGGGGGACGCCGATCACCGCCGCGTCGGCGACCGCCGGGTGCTCGACCAGGCGGTTCTCGATCTCGACGCAGTAGATGTTCTCGCCGCCCCGGATGATCATGTCCTTCATCCGGTCGGTGATCGTGAGGTAGCCCTCGTCGTCGAGCAGGCCGATGTCGCCGGTGTGGAGCCAGCCGTCCTCGTCGATCGCCTCGGCCGTGGCCTCGGGCTTGTTCCAGTAGCCCTTCATCAGGATCGGGCCCCGGATGCACACCTCGCCGGGCTCGCCGACGGGGGCGTCGGTGCCGTCGGCCGCCTCGATCCGCACCTCCACGGTCGGGACCGGCGGGCCCACCGACCACGGCTTCCGCTGGGCGTCGGGGCCGGTCAGCACGGTCGCCACCGACGACGTCTCGGTGAGGCCGTAGGCGTTCGACGTCGAGCGGACGTTGGGGAACGTCTCCCGGACCTTGCGCTGCAGCTCCTCGGCCGACGGCGACCCACCGAACGCCACCGTCGTCACCGACGAGGTGTCGTAGTCGTGGCGGGCCGGGTGCTCGCACACCCGCCAGACCATGGTCGGGACCGTCGCCCACACCGTCACCTGGTGGTCCTGGATCAGCTCGAGCGCGGTCACCGGGTCGAAGCGCCCGGGCGGGATCACCAGCTTCACCCCCGCCAGCAGGCCGACCACCAGGCCCGAGTGGCAGCCCGACACGTGGAACAGCGGGGAGGTGAGCAGCGACACCGTGTCGGCCGACCCCAGCCCGCCGGCCTGGCCGTCGGCCGCCGCCAGCATCGACCCCGCGATCGTCGTGTACAGCGTGTTCTGGAGGTTGGCGATCATCGACCGGTGCGTCGAGATGGCGCCCTTGGGCCGGCCGGTGGTGCCCGACGTGTAGAAGATGACCGCCGGGTCGTCCTCCTCGATCGGGACGGTCGGGAACTCGTCGGTCGGCTCGGTGGTCAGCTCGTCGAAGCGGTGCAGGGTCACGTGGCTGCCGGCCGACTGGGGGAAGTCGTCGGGCGACGCGTCGGCCAGGAACACGTGCTGCAGGTCGGGCGCCTGGTCGAGCTGGTCGGCGATCCGCTCGAACCGCTTGCGGTCGGCGACCAGCACCTTGGCGCCGGAGTCCTGGAGGCCGTAGAGGATCTCGTCGGCCTTCCACCAGCCGTTGAGGCCCACGAGGATCGCGTCGAGCGACACCGTGGCCCAGAACGTCAGGCACCACTCGGGGTTGTTCTGCGACAGGACCGCCACCCGGTCGCCCTTGGTGATGCCGAAGCGGTCGGCCAGCGCCCGGGCGACCCCGTTGGCGGTGCGGGTGAACTCGGCGAAGCCGTAGTGGCGGTCGCCGTAGACGAGGAAGTCCTTGTCGTCACCCCGGAGCGCGGCGGCCTGCGGGATCTCCCGCAGCGACCTCATCCGCTGCTTGTAGACCGACATCGGGCGGCCGAGGACCTCCTCGGTGACCACCTCGAAGGCACCTCCGGGCCCGGTGAGCTGGGCCTTGATGTCGGTCATCGTGACCATCGCGGTTCCCCCTGTCGCTGCGGTCGCTGGTGTGCGGCGGTCGTGGCGGCGTCGCTGTGGCCGTGTGGCCGGTGGCTGTGCCGCTGTGCCGCCCGTCCGGCGCCGGTACGGGTCGGACGCCGACCAAGCTAGGGCGTCACGGCGTTACCCGACCCAGTCAGCGTGAGCACCTTGCTCGACAGGGCCGACCACAGCGGCGGCGCCCAGCTGTCGAACTCCCGGTTGGTGAGGACCGCGCACGCCAGGTCGGCGTCCGGATCGACCCACAGGAACGTGCCGGACCCGCCGAAGTGGCCGAACGTGCGGGGCGACCCCTCGGGCGCGGTCCAGTGCGGCCGCTTGGCGCCCTTCAGCTCGAAGCCGAGGCCCCACGGGTTCGGGTCGTAGCGGCCGAGGCCCGGGATCACGCCGGACAGGCCGGGGAACTGCTCGGTGATCGCCTCGTCCCGGGTCGCCTGCGTGACCAGCGTGGGGCGCAAGAGCTCGCGGACGAAGCGCAGCAGGTCGTCGACCGTCGACCAGACGCCGTGGGCGGGGGAGCCGCGCAGCTCGCTGTCGGCCATGCCGAGCGGCTGGAACACGCCGGCGTCGAGGTACTCGCCCACGCTCATGCCGGTCGCCTGGGCCAGCACCTCGCCGAACACCTCGAAGCCGGTGTTGCTGTAGATGCGGCGGCGCCCCGGGAGCATCAGGGTGTGCCGGCCGTTGAACGGGTAGCCGGCGGCATGCGCCAGCAGGTGCCGGACCGTGCTGCCCGGCGGGCCCGCCGGCTGGTCGAGCCGGAGGCTGCCCTCCTCGACCGCGATCAGGCCGGCGTAGGCCACCATCGCCTTCGTGATCGATGCGACGCGGACGCGCCAGGCCGTGTCGCCGGCCACCTCCAAGGTCGTGGTCGGACTGGTCACGCCGGCGGCGGCCTGCACGACCGGCCAGCCCGCGACGTCGTCGAGGACTCCCATCGGCAGCGGAGAGTATCCAGCCGCGGGCGGGACCCCGGACGCGCTCGTGGTGGTCGGCCCGCTGTCCGGCCGGGTGGTCCTCGGCCGGACAACTTCCCGGTCAGGAGCGGATTCGGGCTACGCCGGGTCTCCGGGCGCCCCTAGGCTGCGGGCTGTGCAACGGTTCGACAACGACGCCGAGTCGCCGGACGAGCTCGTCCGCCGGAACTTCGCGTTCGTCGACCTCTGCGGGTTCACCCAGCTCACCGACGAAGGCGGGGTCGACCACGCCGTGCTGGCGCTGTCGACCTTCCGTTCGGTGATCCGGGAACGGGCGGGTTGGCGGGGGGTACGGGTGGCGAAGTGGCTGGGCGACGGCGCCATGCTCGTCGCCACCGAGCCGCGGCCGCTCATCGACGCAGTCCTGCGGATGGAGCAGGCCCTCGACCAGCGGGGCTGCCCGCTGCCCCTGCGGGGTGGCCTGGCCGCCGGTCGGGTGATCCTGTTCGAGGGCGACGACTACATCGGTCGGGCGGTGAACCTGGCCGCCCGCCTCTGCGACGAGGCCGTGCCCCACCAGCTGCTGATCACCGCGTCGCTCTTCGACGCGGGCGGCGACGGCCTCAACGGCGTCCAGCTCGGGCCGCGTGCCATCCGGGGCTTCACCCGGCCGGTCGAGATCGTCGACCTCAGCGCCGGCCGCCTCCACGAGATGCAGCCCGCCGAGCGCCCCGCGTAGCGGCGTCGGGCCCCCGCCCGGTGGCACCGGTGCGCTCGCTTGCGCGCGCGGATTCGCGTTCCCCCAGGTGATCCTGGGTAAGCTGAACATCAACCATGCGTAACGAAGATGATGTGAGCTTCGGAGCGCTGGGCGTTTCGTCTGATTTGGTGGCGGTCCTCGAAGAAGCGGGCATCTCCACGCCATTTCCCGTCCAGCGCCTCTGCATCCCGGACGCTCTGGCCGGCCGCGACGTCTGCGGCAAGGCCAAGACCGGCTCCGGCAAGACCCTCGCCTTCGGCCTCCCGCTCGTCGAGCGGGTGGGCGAAGCGGCACCCAAGCGACCCTCGGGCCTCGTGCTCGTCCCCACCCGTGAGCTGGCCATCCAGGTCGCCAAGGTCATCCGACCGCTGGCCGCCGCCCGGTCGCTCCGGCTCGCCACCGTGTACGGCGGCTCGCCCATGGCCAAGCAGGTCAACGACCTGCGCGGCGGGGCCGAGATCGTCGTCGCCACACCCGGCCGGCTGATCGACCTCGTCGAGCGGAAGGCGGTCGAGCTCGACAACCTCGGCATCGTCGTCCTCGACGAGGCCGACCGGATGGCCGACATGGGCTTCCTGCCCCAGGTCGAGTGGCTCCTGCGCCACGCCGAGGGCGAGCACCAGATGCTCCTGTTCTCGGCCACGCTCGACGGCGGCATCCAGGGCCTGGTCGACCGCTACCAGACGAACCCCGTGTTCCACGAGGTCGAGTCGCCCTCGGCGACCGTCGAGCTGATGGCCCACCGGTTCCTGCTCGTCCACGAGATGGACAAGCCCCGGCTGGCCGCCGCGATCGCCCGCAACGCCGACCGCACCCTGGTGTTCGTCAACACCAAGCGGCAGGCCGACAAGGTGGCCAAGGAGCTGTCGGCGCTGGGCGTCGACGCCAAGGCGATCCACGGCGACCTGCGCCAGGAGGTGCGGGAGCGGGCCCTGAAGCGGTTCTCGGCCGGCAAGCTGTCGGCGCTCGTCGCCACCGACGTGGCGGCCCGGGGCCTCGACATCGACGATCTCGACGTCGTCGTGCACTACGACCCTGCGCCCGACCACAAGACCTACCTGCACCGGTCCGGCCGCACCGCCCGGGCGGGCGCGAAGGGCCTGGCGGTGACGCTCGTGCTGTGGAACCAGGAGCTCGAGATCCGGCGCCTCAAGCGGCGGCTCGACCTCGACCAGCCGATCGTCGAGATGTTCTCCAACGACCCGCGCCTCGCCGACCTGGCGGCGTGGGACCCCGCCGAAGAGGGCGCGGCCTAGGCCCTGTCCACCGTCGAGCCCCGGGGACGCGACGCCGGTCGCCGTCGTCGGGGCCGGCGTCGCCGGGTCCCGTCCCCCGGTGGTGGGGATCGTCGGGCTCGTCGGGCTACGGCCGGAAGGCCAGGAACCAGAGCAGGGCGGTGAGCGACAACCCGTCCTGCACCTGCCCCTTCTGCAGCAGCTCGCGGACCTCGTCGAGCGGCACCCACTCCACCCGCTCGGCCTCGTAGGGGTCGTGGGGCTCGCCGACGTGCGTGGCCCCCTCCGCCCGGAACAGGTGGAACGTCTGGTCGGTCGCGCCGTTCGACGGGTGGTAGCTGGTCATCAGCGTGAGCGGCCCGGGGCGCCAGCCGGTCTCCTCGAGCGTCTCCCGGGCGGCGGCCTGCTCGGGGGTCTCGTCGTCGTCGATCCCGCCGGCCGGCACCTCCCACCCCCACGTGTCGGTGATGAACCGGTGGCGCCACAGCAGGAGCAGGCCGCGGTCGGGGTCGTGGACCACCGTGCCGGACGCGGCCCGCGGGAAGCGGACGACGTGGTGCTCGAACCGGACGCCGTCGGGCAGCTCGACGTCGGCGAGCCGCATCCGCATCCACTCGGACTCGTACACCCCGCGCTCGCCGTGGACCTTCCAGCGCATCCGCTCACCCTACGGCGCGGCCCGGCGCGGTCGGCTCCCGCGCCGGGCGGGGACGGTACCGTCGCGGCATGCCCGAGCCCGGCGACGACCGCACCCGGGCCCGCACCATCCTCCGGGTCGCGGTGGACCAGGCCGCGGCCACCGGCGTCGCCTTGCCGCCGTCGCTGCGGATCTGGGAGCTCGCCGAGGTCGCGCCCTCGTCCTCCCCCTCCTCCTCCGGCCTGGCGGTGCCGTCGCGCCCGGGGCCCGGCGGGGAACCGGGCGCCGGGCCCGCCGGGCCCGAGGCGTTGGCGGTGGTCCTGGAGCAGGCCACGCCGGAGGACCAGCGGCAGCGGCACGGGCTCCACGTGACGCCGGCCTGGCTGGCCGAGGAGCTGGTGGCCCGGGGGCTGGCGCAGCTGCCGACGGGTGCGTCGTCGGCGCCGACCGTGTGCGACCCGGCGTGCGGCGGCGGGGCGTTCCTGCTCGCGGCCGCGCAGGCGCTGGCCGCGACGGGCGTGACTCGTGTCGAGGTGGTCCGGACCCACCTGTGGGGCGCGGACGTCGATCCGGTGGGGCTGGCCGCCGCCGAGCTGGCGCTGACGCTGTGGGCGGGGGAGCCGCCCCCGCCCGGCCGGCTGGTGGTGGGTGACGCCCTGACCGAGGGCGCGTCGCTGTGGCCGGCGGCGCCGGCGGACGGCTTCGGGATGGTGGTCGGCAACCCGCCGTTCCTCAACCAGCTGGAGCGGGCGACGGTCCGCCCGGCGGCGACGACCGAGCGCCTCCGGGCCCGGCTGGGCGACGTCGTGCAGCCCTACACCGACGCGGCCTGGCTGTTCCTGGTGCTGGCCTGCGACCTGACCCGGCCGGGCGGCGTGGTGACGCTGGTGCAGCCGTTGTCGGTGGTCGCCGCCCGCGACGGCGCCGCGGTCCGGGCGGCGCTGGGGGAGCGGGCCGAGCTGCGGGAGCTGTGGGTCGAGGACCAGGGCCGCCGGGCGTTCGCCGCGTCCGTCCACGTGTGCGCCCCGGTGCTGGTGGTCGGGACACCCGTGCGACGGTCGGCCACGGTCGCTGGCGCCTCGACCACGGCCACGGCCACTGCCATGGCCACGGCCACGGTCGCTGAGGCCTCGGCCACGGCCACGGCCACAGCCACAGCCGTCGACGCCACGGTCGCCGACGCCACGGACACGGCTGCCGACGCCGACGCCATGGCCACGGACACGGCTGCCGACGCCATGGCCACGGTCACGGCTGCTGGCGCCGCCATGGCCACGGCCGCCGCCGACGATGCCGACGGCGATGCCGCTGCGGCGGCCACCTGGAACGTCGACCGCGTGTGGGCCGACCGCCTGGCCGACGCCGTCGGCGTCCCGCCCGTCGTGCTGGCCGCCCGCCCGGGCGCCGGCCGACTGGGCGACCGGGCCGACGTCGCGGCCGGCTTCCGGGACGAGTACTACGGCCTGGTCCCGCTGGTCCACGAGGCCATGGGCGAGCCGGGCGCCGACGCCGCGCGGCTGGTGACGACGGGGATCGTCGACTGGGGGCACTGCGCCTGGGGCGAGCGCCCGGTGCGGTTCGCCCGCCGGAGCTGGCAGGCACCGGTGGTCGACCGGCAGGGGGCCGACGACCTCGACCCGGCCGCTCCGACGACCCGGGGCGTGCGACGGTGGCTGGCCCGGACCGCCGGACCCAAGCTCCTCGTCGCCAACCAGACCCGGGTAGTGGAGCTCGCCGTCGACGAGGTGGGTGCGTGGGTGCCGTCGGTGCCGACCCTGGCGGTGGTGCCCCACGAGGTCGAGGACCTGTGGCTGCTGGCCGCGGCGGCCGCGTCGCCGGCGGCGACGGCCTGGCTCTGGCGGCGGGCGCCCGGCACGGCGCTGCACCGGGACGCCCTCAAGGTGGCGGCCGGGCACCTGGCCGACCTGCCGCTCCCGGGCGACCCCGGAGCCTGGCGGGCGGCGGCGGCCGCGCTGCGCGGCTTCGCCGCCGTTGACGGCCCGGTGCCCGAGGCGGCGGCCTTCGAGGAGTTCGTGGCGGCGGCCGCGGCCGCCTACCGGTCGCCCCCGGAGCTGGTCGC
>DATCLV010000059.1:0-6740 GCA_036563745.1 Acidimicrobiales bacterium
GGCCACCTTGGTGCGGGCCTGCTCGTAGAGGCGGGTGGCCTCCTCGGCGATGCCGTAGACCCCGCGGTGCACGTTGGCGTGCGTGGTCTCGTAGTAGCGGGTCATCGCGTCGATGACCGACGACGGCTTCTGCGACGAGGCCGCCGAGTCGACGTACACCAGGCGCTTGCCGTTGACCTGCTGGTCGAGGATCGGGAACTTCTTGCGGATCGAGGCGACGTCGATCTCGGACACGTGGGCCTCCTCGCCCTCGCCGTGGGTGGTCACCGCCATGCCTCGTAGCCCTCCGCCTCCAGCTTCTCGGCCAGCTCGGGACCGCCGGAGTCGACGACCCGACCGTCCATCAGGATGTGCACCCGGTCCGGCTGCAGGTGGTCGAGCAGCCGCTGGTAGTGGGTGATGGCCAGGATCCCCAGCTCGGGGCGGTCCTTCCGGACCTCCTCGACGCCGCGGGCGACCACCTTCAGCGCGTCGATGTCGAGGCCGGAGTCGGTCTCGTCGAGGATCGCGACCTCCGGCTCCAGGATGGCCATCTGCAGGATCTCGTTGCGCTTCTTCTCGCCCCCGGAGAAGCCCTCGTTCAGGTACCGGTCGGCGAACGCCGGGTCCATGTCGAGGCGCTCCATCCACTCCATGATGGCCAGGCGCAGCTCGAGCACGGAGAGGTCCATCCCCTTGCGGGCCGACAGGGCCTGGCGCAGGAAGTTGATCACCGAGACGCCGGGGATGGCCTGGGGGTACTGGAAGGCGAGGAAGACGCCGGCCTTGCCGAGCACGTCGGTGTCCCAGTCGGTCACGTCCTCGCCACGGAACAGGACCTTGCCCTGGGTGATCTCGTACTCGGGGCTGGCGAGCAGGGCGTTGGCGAGCGTCGACTTCCCCGAGCCGTTGGGGCCCATCAGCGCGTGGACCTCGCCGGGGCCGATCGTCAGGTCGACGCCCTTGAGGATCTCGTTGTCGGTCCCGGCCACGCGCACGTGCAGGTCCTGGATGGCGAAGAGCGCAGGCGACGGCGCGGCGGTCACAGGCTCTGACATGCCGGGCAGTCTATTCGCACTACGCGGATAGGAGAAATAGCTTCCGCCCGGTCGAACGTCACGCCGCGTGCCGGCGCCCGGCCGGTCGGGGTGGCGGCTCCGGCGTCGGTTCCGGGTGTCGGATCGGGGCGTCGGCGCGGGGTCAGCCGGCGTGGTCCCGCAGGTCCTCCTTCCAGGTGCGGAACCGGGTGTGCGGCGTGCCCGTCGGGCCCACGCCGTGGCCGGTGCCGTCCGGGCCCAGGTGGAACGTCAGCCCCGAGCCGGCGGGGTCGTCGGCCCGGGCCGCCCAGTAGACGGCGTTCGCCTTCGTCGCCGGGCCCGCCCGCCACAGCAGCCAGGGGCCGATGCGGCGCTTGTACTCGGCGACCGGCCGCCCCGGGAGGTCGTCGCCCAGCCGCAGCAGGTCGTCCGGCGCCTCGATCCAGGCCGTGGCCGGGATGTTCCGGTCGCGGACCGGCGTGGCCGGCAGGTCGGCGGTGTGGACCGGCGTGTCGTCGACCGGCCGCCGGTCGTAGCGGAGGGGTTCGGTCACCGGGTGGGCCTCCCAGGCGGGTCGTACCGGGCCGGCCTACCAGCCCCGGTCGATCCACTCCTGCAGGTGCGGGCGCTCGGTGCCGATCGTCGTGTCGGCGCCGTGGCCCGGGAGCACCAGCGTGTCGGGCGGGAGCGTGAACAGCCGGTCCTCGATCGACCGGATGATCGTGGGGAAGTCGCCGCCCGGGAACTTGGTGGCGCCCGGCCCGCCCGGGAACAGGGTGTCGCCGCTGAACAGCACCGGCGCGCCCTCCAGCTTGAAGCAGATCGACCCGGGCGTGTGCCCCGGGGTGTGGATGGTGCGCAGGCGCAGCTCGCCGACCGTGATCACCGCGTCGTCCTCGAGCACCTGGTCGTAGGACGGCAGCATGTCGGCGTCCTCGGCGGTGACGTGCACCTCGTAGCCGGCGTCGCGCAGCTGGGGCACGGCCTGGATGTGGTCCCAGTGGCCGTGGGTCTCCAGCACCTGGCGGACGCCGAGGGACCGGCACAGGTCGAGGAGGCGGTCGTGCTCGTTGGCGGCGTCGAGCAGCACCGCGTCGCCGGTGGCTTTGCAGCGCAGCACGAACACGTTGTTGTCGACCGGTCCGACGACCACCTTGTGGATCTCCCACGCGGTGTCGTCGAGGTGGAGGGTGGACGTCGGACCGGTCATCGTGCTGGGCCTCCTCGGGGCGCCTTGCCGGGCTGCCTACTGCCTACATGCCTACCGGGTCCATGCTCGCGTCGGCAGGCACGCGTCGGCTCGTCGCCGCGTCGGCTCGGTTCGGCGTCGGGATCAGCCGCCGAGGTCCTCGAGGCCGGTCTCGCAGGCCTCGATCAGCTCGGGGTCCTCGAGGATCGAGCAGTCGATGTCGCTCGGGTCGAACTCCGGCACCGACACGTCGGGGATCTCGAAGTCGTCGTCGAAGTCGTCGTCGAAGTCGGGCGTGTCGACATCGACATCGGCACCGCCGCCGCTGTCCTCGGACGAGCCCGCGCCGATGTCGGCGCTCACCATGTCGACCTTCCAGCTGCCGTTCTCCTTGACGACCGGGAAGTTCATCGTCGCCGTCTGGCCCTCGGCGGTCGCGGTCACCGCCACGGTGGCGTTGTTGCCGGTCTCCGACACCACCTCCACCTTGTCGATGGTGAAGTCGGTGCCGAAGTCGTTGAAGCCGTCGCGGGTGTCGTCCCGGCACTCGGCGAGGGCCTCCTCACGCGACAGCTCGCCCTCCTGCGACCAGGTGGCCTCGGTGACGAGGTCCATGGCCTTCTCGCAGTCGCCGTCCACCATGGCTTCGAAGAGGCCCTCGACCGCGGCGGCCGGCGACGAGGCGCTGGCGCTGTCGTCGCCGCTCAGGAAGAAGAAGGCGCCGGCCGCGATGACGGCCACCACGACCACGCCGATCAGGATCTTGGCGCCGTTGCCGCCACCCCCGCCGCCGCCCGGCGCCGGCGCGGGTGCGCCGTAGGGCTGTCCGGGCTGTCCGGGCTGTCCGGGCTGGCCCCAGCCTGGCTGCTGGGGCGGTGGCTGCTGGCCCCAGCCGGGCTGCTGCTGGGTCGGCGGGGGCTGCTGGGTCGGCGGGGGCTGCTGCCCCCAACCGGGCTGGGAGGGCTGGGGGCCACCGGGCTGCCCGCCCGGGGGGTAGTCGGCCGGCGGGCCGGGGGGATACTGCGACACAGGGGTTTCCTCAGCTTTTCTCAGGGTCGAATTCCCGGAAGGCGCTGAGGCTAGCGACGACCAGGCAATTTGTCTGCTCGTGTCGGTGCCGGCCCCTCGCTCGCGGCGACGTTCCCGCGACGATCGTCAGGTGTTGGCGATCTTCCAGGTGTCGTCTTCCTTCTCGAGGTCGAGGCGGGTGTCGATGTCCTCGCCCTCGAGGGTGTACTTCACCTCGACGACCGCGGTGTCGTCCTCCTCGGCGGTGACCTCCACGTCCAAGAGCTCGGCGTCGAAGTCGACGTCGGAGGCGAGGTCGCGGGTGCACTGGTCGACGGCCTCGGCCCGGCCCACCGTGCCGCCCTGTGACCACGACCGCTCCACCACCAGGTCGACCAGCTCCTCGCAGTCCCGGTCCATCGACGCGTCGAAGAACAACCGGACCGTGTCCTCCGGCGAGCGCTCGTCGTCGCGGCCGCCACGGAGCCACAGCGCGGTGCCGACCAGCAGGCCGACGACCGCCACCACGCCCACGCCCAGCAGGAGCCGGCGCCGCCGGTAGACCCGGGCCATGTCCCGGCCGCCGTCGCTGTGGCTGCCGCCGGGCCCGCCGTCGCCGCCACGGTCGACCTCACCCTCGGCATCCTCGGGCTCGCCTCCGCCGGGCGTGGACGGGCCCGGCGTGGACGGGCCGGGAGGGGCGGGAGGGGTGGGCGGCGCCACCGGGTCGACCGGGTGACCCGGTGCGCCCGGTGTCGGCACGCCGGCCGCCGGCGCCTCCGGGCTGCCCGGCGCGGGCGTCGTCGGCGGCACCGACGGCTCCGGACCGGTCGGCTCGGGCGGGGTGGGCGGCGTCTGCGACACGAGGGAACGTTCCTCCGACTGGTTGGCCCACCGGAGTCGGAGGTTAGTGGTGCCGCCGCCGACCGCGGCGCCGCGGTCACCGACGGCGGCGCGGCATCCCGGGCGGGGGCAGGCGGGGCGCGGCGGTCGAGTCCAGCGGCGACTCGGTAGGCGACAGGACGTCGAACCCGAGTGCGGCGGCCGCAGGGATCTGGCGGCGGTCGAAGGTGGCGTAGCGGGCCGGGCGGGGGAGGCGGTCGGCGGCCGCCAGGTGGAGGGCGTCGACGGTCCGCAGCCCGAAGCTCGCCCCCAGCTCAACGGCCCGGGCCAGGCAGCGCTCGTCGACCGGCACCACCAGGAAGGCGTCCCAGTCGTCGCGCAGCCGGCTCCACAGGCGCTCGTGCTGGCTCGACGACCCCGCCAGCCGGTGCAGGGCCAGCAGGGTCTCGCTGCGGCACAGCGCCGAGGCGGCCCACACCGGGTCCTCCGCCATGGCGTCGGCCACCAGCTGTCGGCCCGGGCCGTGCACGTAGCGGCGGATGAGGGCCGAGGTGTCGAGGAAGAGCGTCATCGCCGGTCACCCGCCCCGGAGCTCGTCGAGCACGCGGTCGGGGCGGGTGTCGACCGGCACGTCCTCGGGTTCCACGGCCGCCGGGTGGTCGCGCCGCCCCGGTGGTTCGACCAGGCCCGCGGCCACCAGGTCGTCGAGCGTCACGCCACCCTGCGGCTCCAGGGGCCCGAGCTGGGCGGTGGCGACGCCGTCGACCGTGACCACGATCCGCTCGCCGGCCGCCGCCCGGCGGACGACCGCGGCCACGTTGTTCCGCAGCTCGCGGATGCCCACGCGGCCGCTCTCGATGCGCTCCATGAGGCTGGTGTAGCACGCGTGTACACAGGACGGGTGGCAAGGTGGGCGCCGCGTGCCTAGCGTCTGCGGGCATGAACTTCGCCTTCTCCGAAGAGCAGGAGGAGCTCCGGCGGATCACCCGTCAGTTCCTCGAGGCCAAGTCGCCCGAGTCCGAGGTCCGGGCGCAGATGGACACCGTCGAGGGCTACGACCCGGCCGTCTGGTCGCAGATGGCCAACGAGCTCGGTCTCCAGTCGCTGATCGTGCCCGAGGAGCACGGCGGCCAGGGGTTCACCTACGTCGAGCTCACGGTGGTGCTCGAGGAGATGGGCCGGGCCCTGCTGTGCGCCCCGTTCTTCTCGACGGTCGTGCTGGCCACCAACACGATCCTGCACTCCGGTGACGAGGCCGCCCAGAAGGACCTGCTCCCCGGCATCGCCTCCGGCGAGACCATCGCCACCGTCGCCTTCACCGAGCCGAACGGCCGCTGGGACGAGGGCGGCATCGAGGCCACCGCCACCAAGGCGGGCGACGGCTGGAAGATCGACGGCACGAAGATGTTCGTGATCGACGGCCACACGGCCAACGTGATCATCGTCGCCGCCAAGACCGACGCCGGGACGACGCTGTTCAAGGTCGACGGGGACGCCGAGGGTCTCACCCGCACCCCGCTGTCGACGATGGACCAGACCCGCAAGCAGGCCAAGCTCGAGCTCTCGGGCGTGCCCGCCACGCTCATCGGCACCGAGGGCGCCGGCTGGACCACCCTCGACCGGGTGCTCGACCTCGCCGCCGTCGGCCTCGCCGCCGAGCAGGTGGGTGGCGCCCAGAAGGTGCTCGAGATGGCCGTGCAGTACGCCAAGGACCGCGTGCAGTTCGGTCGGCCCATCGGTTCGTTCCAGGCCATCAAGCACAAGTGCGCCGACATGCTGCTCGAGGTCGAGTCGGCGAAGTCGGCCGCCTACTACGCCGCCTGGTGCGCCGCCGAGCTGAACGACGAGCTGCCCGAGGTCGCCTGCCTCGCCAAGGCCTACTGCTCCGAGGCCTACTTCCACGCCGCCGCCGAGAACATCCAGATCCACGGCGGCATCGGCTTCACCTGGGAGCACCCGGCCCACCTGTACTTCAAGCGGGCCAAGTCGTCGGAGCTGCTCTTCGGCGACCCGACCTACCACCGCGAGCTGCTCGCCCAGCGCCTGGGCATCTAGGGACTCGCGGAAGCCCGGTAAGAATGGCCGGGTGATCTGGCTGTTCTTCGTCCTCACCGCCCTCGCCGTGTTCGCCGTCGCCGCGGGCACGGTGGGGCGGGAGGCGTTCCGGCTCGGGCACCAGCCGCCGGCGACGATCTTCGACGTCGACGAGGCGGTGTACTACGTGGCCGACGAGCTCCCGGAGGACGCCCAGGCCCGCATCACCTACGAGGAGGTGCGGGAGCTGGTGCTCGCCGAGCTCGACCACCTGCGCGACCAAGGCGTCTTCGCCTACCCCGGCGAGGAGCCCAAGGTGGCGGAGGTGCCGGGGGAGACCGACGTCGTGGTCAGCGACGACGACGCCGTCGCCGTCCTGCTGGCCGAGGGCCTCGAGGTGGCCGACGAGGACGTGGTCCTCGTGGTCGACGCCCTCCACCGCTACCTGGAGGAGATCGGCGCGATCGGCCCCAAGGCGTCGTAGCCGGACCCCTCTGCCGCTCACCGCTGCCACCACCACCGGCCCGGCTGCCGTCACCAGGGTTCGGCGGTCGGGGGTGGGCGAACCTGCCCGCGAACGAGGGAGCAAGCTCCCCGGTTCAGGGGCAGCTTCGGAGAGGGCGGGGGACGGTCAGGGCTCGGTGGTGACC
>DATCLV010000060.1:0-2191 GCA_036563745.1 Acidimicrobiales bacterium
GAAGGGCAGGTAGGCGAAGGCGTCGAGCGGCGGGCCCGACGGCGACGCGTACTGCGGGGCGTACAGGTGGATCGCCGCCGCGCCCTGCTGGGCGGAGCGGGGCATCGTGCCGCCGTTCCAGTAGAGATCGGCGTCCGCCCAACGGTCGCCGGGGCGGGGCTCGTTGCCGGGGTGGGTCGTGAAGACCACGGCGTCCTCGTCGAGCGTGGCCTGCCAGGCGTGGTACTGGTGCCCGAAGCAACCGGGTCGGTAGTCCTGGGCGGTGGAGAGCATCGCGTCCGGGCTCCGCCAGGTGACCGTGTCGACGGCGCTCAGCACGCCGAGGTTGATCATGCAGCGGAGCCCGTGGGCCAGCTGGCGGGCGACGGCCGGGTCGCCGCCGGCGACGTCGGCCAGTGACCGGTAGGGCTGGAAGAGGCGGGTGGCCCACAGGTCGTGCTGCTCGATGGTGGCGAGGGTGAGCGGCACGACCTGCCAGGCGGTGAGCGCGCCCCGCTCCCACCAGAAGGGCACGGCGGCGGGGTCGGTGAAGCTCACGCCCTCGACCGGCGACGGCGGGTCGTCGGCGTACGGCTGGTCGAGGTCGAGGGGGACGCCCATGTGCTCCCGGTCGACGAACGTGCGGTCGCTGCGGGCCACCCGCTCGACGACGAGCGGCAGCCGGTAGCGGCGCGCCCCCGCCAGGCCCACGGCCCGGGGGTCGCTGCGGGAGGTGTAGGGCTGGTCGGTCGTCCGGAACAGCAGCTTGACCGTGGTGAACACGTCCTGGTCGGCGGCCCGGCTCTTGTCCTTCATGTAGGACCGGCCGTGGGTGACGCCGTTGTTGCCCTGCAGCTGGTGGAGGGCGAGGTCGTAGAGGAAGAGGTCGAGCATCCCGGCGGCCCGGCGGGCGAGGTCGGGCTCGGCGTGCTCGACCAGCAGGAGCAGCGCCTCGACGTCCTCGGCGTAGTACACGTCGGAGTGCCACTCGGAGAAGCCCCACCGGGCCTTCTCGTCGAGCCAGGCCTCGACGCGCGACCGGCCCCGGGCGGCGTGGGTGCGGCCGGTCTCGCCGGTGACGTCGAAGGTGGCGTCGGGCAGGGCCCGGCCGGCCAGGTACTCGAGGGCGTGGACGATGATCCGGTGGTTCTCCGACCAGAACCACTTCTCGTCGACGGTCCCGGCCGGCGCGGGGAGCGGGTCGGTGTACCAGTAGCGGAAGCTGCGGAAGCGCTGCTCGACGGCGGCGCGGAGGTCGGGGGAGAGCGACCGGCGGTGCCCCCACCACAGCGCCATGAGCCGGAGCATGTCGAAGTCGCTGGTGTCCTGGTGGGCGTCGATCTTGGCGAAGGTGGCGGCGAAGTCGTCCGGGGTGATGGTGGTGGCGTCGAAGCGGTACCGCCGGTCCTGCTCGGCCCGCGCCAGGTGGGCGAGGACGTTGGCGGGCGACGTGCGCTGCAGCTCCTCGGTGGCGTAGCGGAGGTACTCGCCGCGGCGCCGGTCCCACTCGGGCCCGTCGAGGTACCCGTTGCCGCTGCCGACCTCGCCGGGGCGACCGGGCCCGGGCCCGTGCCCCTCCCCGGGGCCGCCGCCGGGGCCGCCGCCCGGCCCGGGCCCCGGCGTGCACGCCGCCGCGCCGATCCCCAGCGCCATCACGACCGCCACCCCTGCCCGTCGGACCCACCTGCGTCGCACCGTCGCACCCCCGGTTCCCCCTGGTGGCCCAGCAGGCTACGGCCCCACTCCGGCGGCCGCCCCGCCGGCGCCTGCCGCCCCGCCGGCGGTCAGTCGAGGCGGGAGGCGATGAGCTTGGCGAGCTCCAGCAGCTGGGTCGTCCTGAACCTTTCCGGGTTCCCGACCGCGACGAGGATGACGTGCCGGTCGCCCTGCCGGAAGTTGATCGAGGAGCTCGCCTCCGCTGGATAGCCCTCCGGCTGGTCGGCGATGGCCTCGTCGCCGACGCCGCCGATGGGGCTGAAGGTGCCGAGCGGGAGCCCCAGGTTGGCGGCGATCCGGGCCTTGGCCGGTGCGGGGTTGGTGTACGTGTCGACCCGCCAGTGGACCTTGCTGCCGGGCGGGAACCCGGGCGTGCTCTTCATGCAGAAGTCCATCCCGATCCAGTCCGCCTCCGGGTGCTGACCCCGGTCGCGAACCGCCGCCGCGGTGTCGTGGGTCACCTCGGCCGTGGTGACGTTGCCGCCGAGGATGCGGG
>DATCLV010000129.1:0-2763 GCA_036563745.1 Acidimicrobiales bacterium
GACAACGTGCCCCGGCCCAAGAACCTGCCGGAGTGGCCGAACAAGATCCCCGAGCCCACCCCCGAGCAGGTCGAGCAGCTCTCGGCCGACGGGTACGTGGTGATCGGCGACCCCGACGACTGCGCCCGGTCCGTCCAGGCCTGGGTCGACATGGGCTTCGACCAGCTCACCTTCAGCCCCACCACCAACACGCTGCCCACCGAGGTGGTGGTCGGGTCGATGGAGCTGTTCGGGCGCGAGGTCATCCCGCAGTTCGACACCGACCCCGAGCACTCGACCACGAGGTACCGACGGCAGGCGGCCGAGCGACTCGGCTAGAAGGGGACCCATGGGGGGACCCCGCAGCTTCAACCTGGCCGACATCTGGGAGATGGCGGCCGACCTCGTGCCCGAGCGGGAGGCGCTCGTCGTCGGCGAGCACCGCCGCACCTACGCCCAGCTGGAGGAGAACACCAACCGGCTCGCCAACTGGCTGGCCGGCCAGGGCGTCGGGCCCGGCGACCACGTCGGCGTCCACCTCCAGAACGGCCCCGAGTACCTCGAGGCGATGCTGGCCGCGTTCAAGATCCGGGCCGTCCCGATCAACGTGAACTACCGCTACGTCGCCGACGAGCTGCGCTACCTGCTCGACAACAGCGGCTCGGTCGTCGTGCTCACCCAGCCGTCGCTGGTCGACCGGATCGACGCCGTGCGGTCGTCGCTGCCCGCGCTGCGGACCGTGCTGGTCGCCGGCGACGACTACGACGCCGCCCTCGCGGCGTCGCCGCCCGAGCGGCCCGGCGTCGAGCGCAGCGGCGACGACCGCTACATCCTCTACACCGGCGGCACCACCGGCCTGCCGAAGGGCGTGGTGTGGCGCCAGGAGGACGCTTTCTACGCCTGCCTCGGCGGCGGCGACCCGATGCGGCTCTTCGGCGCCGTCGACGAGCCCGGGCAGCTCCCCGAGCGGATGCTCGAGCAGCCGTACTGCTACCTGACGGTCGCGCCGATGATCCACGCCGCCGCCCAGTGGACGTCGCTGTCGTGGCTGTTCTGCGGCGGCAAGGTCGTGCTGATGCCCGGCTCGCTCGACCCCGCCGCCGTGTGGCGGACCGTGGCCGCCGAGGGCGTCCAGGGGATGACTGTCGTCGGCGACGCCGTCGCCCGCCCGCTGCTCGACGAGTGGGACCGGGCCGGCGGCTACGACGTCCCGACGCTGTTCTCGTTCAGCAACGGCGGGGCCCCGATGTCGGCGGCCACCAAGGAGCGGGTGCTGCGGACCCTGCCGGGGGTGCTGCTGGTCGACGGCTTCGGCTCCTCCGAGGCCGGCACGCAGGGCGCCTCCCGGGTGACCGCCGACGCCCGGTCGTCGGGGGCGTCGCTGGTCACCTTCGACGCGCCGACCAAGCCGATCCTCGTGGTCGAGTCGGTGGGCGACGGGGTCGCCGGGGAACCGGTCGAGCCCGGCTCGGGCGTGGTCGGCCACGTGCTGGCCGGCGGCCGGCTGCCGCTCGGCTACCACAACGACCCGGAGCGCACCGCCGCCACCTTCGTGACCCGCGACGGCGAGCGCTGGCTGGTCACCGGCGACATGGCCACCGTCGAGGCCGACGGCTCGATCGCCCTGCGGGGCCGGGCGTCGGGCGTGATCAACACCGGCGGCGAGAAGGTGTTCGCCGAGGAGGTCGAAGGCGTCCTCAAGGGGCACCCCGCGGTCTACGACTGCCTGGTGGTCGGCGTCGACGACGAGCGGTGGGGCTCGGCGGTGTGCGCGGTCGTGCAGCCGCCGCCGGGGGAGGGGGTCGAGCCCCGGCTCGACGACCTCGTCGCCCACTGCAAGCAGCACCTCGCCGGGTTCAAGGCGCCGAAGCGGCTGGTGCTGGTCGACCGGGTCGTTCGCTCGCCCAGCGGGAAGCCCGACTACCGGTGGGCCGCGTCGGTGGCGGCCGAGTCGTCGACGTCGTGACCGGGACCGGGTGACCGGCGGCCGGGCGGCGCGTCAGATCGCCCGGTAGCAGAGCGCCCGCCACTCGCCGGTCCGCGGGATCCGGCACAGCGCGCCGGTCGCCCGCAGGAGCCAGTCGAGCGTGGCGTCGAGCTCGTCGGGGTCGGTGGTCTGCGGCACCGCCAGCACCAGGCCGTGGCGGGGGTGGTCCTGCAGGCGGCGCCACTCGTCGGGCACGGGGACGCCGGCGGCGGCCAGCTTGTCGACCACCCGGGGGCCCTGCGCGTGCTGGATGCCGACCGTCGCCGGCCCGCGCTCCGACCGCCGGCCCGCCGGGGTCCACGTGGCCAGCGGCACGTCGGGGCCCCGGGCCGTGAACAGGCCCGTCAGCGTCGGGCGGGGCGGGGGCGGGACGTCGACGTCGAGGCCCGGTGTGAAGTTCGCCCAGCCCTCGCGCTTGGTCGCCATCACCACCATGCGCTGCACGACGGGCGCCCGCTCGTCCTCGTCGAACTCGATCACCAGGGGCTCGGCCACCATCGCCAGGACGTTAGGTGGTGCCGGTGTGCCGACGGCACATCGGCCGACCTCTAGGCTGCCCGGCCATGGAACTGGCGGAAGCGCTGCGCGAGGCCTTCGAGGCCCAGGTGTTGGAGCACGAGCCCACGCAGGCGGCCGTCGTGCTGCGCGACGCGGTCAACGAGGTCGGCCCGGTCGAGGTGGCCGACGGGCTGCTCGACGCGGCCGCCATCGCCCTGCGCCGCATGGTCAACGAGACCGACGACGCCCTGGTCCTCGACCAGGTCATCGAGCGGCTGACGCTCGACGGCGCCGTGCCC